>JBJMNN010000246.1:0-12787 GCA_045804245.1 Gemmatimonadaceae bacterium
GACGCCCGAGGACAACGACGTCAGCAAGTCGCTCAAGAGTTCGGCCGACAGCTCGACGGCGAGTCTCCAGGGCCAGAGCGGTGCCGCCTTCGACAAGGGCTACATCGACCACGAGGTCGCCTACCACCAGACCGTGCTCGATGCGCTGGACAAGACGCTGATCCCCGGCGCGCAGAACGCCGAGCTCAAGGCACTACTCGAGAAGGCGCGGCCGTCGTTCGCCGCGCACCTCGCGCGCGCAAAAAATATCCAGACGTCGCTGAACAAGTAGCGGCACTCGTTCGACGGGAGGGTGCCGGCCACCGCGGAGCCGTTCTCAGTGGCCGGCACCCTCGCGCCCAGGCACGTCGCGCCTCAGCTTTGCGACATCGTGCCTGTCTTTCTGTCTCGATGACGACCAGTCGCCGCGATTTCGTCGCGCAGCTCGGAGCGATGGCGCTGCTCGGCAGCTCGACCGATCGATCGGTACAACGCACGGATCGTCCTGACGCGCGCGCGGACACCGCCGCGCCCCTGCCCTGGTTTCGCCGGACGCTGCGCTGGGGACAGACGAACATCACCGAGATCGATCCCGGCCGATACGACATCGGCTGGTGGCGCGAGTACTGGACCCGCACCGCGATCCAGGGCGTGATCGTCAACGCGGGCGGCATCGTCGCCTACTATCCCAGCCGCTATCCGCTCCAGTATCGCGCGCTCGGACTCGGCGACCGCGACCTGTTCGGTGAGCTCACGCGCGCCGCGCGCGATCAGGGGCTCACCGTCGTCGCACGCATGGACTCGAACCGCGTGCACGAGCCGGTGCTTCGCGAGCATCCCGACTGGATCGCCGTCGACGCCGAGGGCGCGCCGTATCGCAGCGGCGACCTGTACGTCACGTGCATCAACGGGCCGTACTACCGCAGCTTCCTCCCCGACGTCATGCGCGAGATCGTCCAGCGCGCACGACCGGACGGATTCACCGACAACAGCTGGAGCGGGCTCGATCGCAACAGCATCTGCTATTGCGACAACTGCCGCCGCGGCTTTCACGACGCCGCCGGAAGCGATCTGCCGCGACGACGCGACTGGGATGACGTGGCGTTCCGCCGCTGGATCGAATGGAGCTACGCGCGCCGCCTCGAGCTCTGGGACGCGAACAACGCCGTCACGCGCGGCGCGGGCGGCGCCGATTGCATCTGGATCGGGATGAACGGCGGCGGCATCGCTGGCCAGGCGCGGAGCTTCCGCGACTACCGCGCGATCTGCGCACGCGCGCCGATCATCCTGCTCGACCACCAGACGCGCAGCAACGCCGAGGGCTTCCAGCACAACGCGTTCACCGGAAAGCTCATCCACGGCATGCTCGGCTGGGACAAGCTGATCCCGGAGAGTATGCCGATGTACCAGATCGGCACGCCGATGTTTCGCCTCGCGACGAAGACGCCGGTCGAGGCGCGCACGTGGATGTTGGCCGGGTTCGCGGGCGGGATCCAGCCCTGGTGGCATCACGTCGCCGCGTACCACGAGGATCGCCGGATGTATCGCACCGCCGAGCCGATCATGCGCTGGCATCGCGAGAACGAGCGCTACCTCGTCGATCGGACCCCCGTGGCGAGTGTCGGTGTCGTCTGGTCGCAGCGCAGCGTGGACTTCTACGGTCGCGACGCGGCCGACGAGCTCAGCGAGCAGCCGCTCCGCGGCTGGATGCAGGCGCTCGTGCGGGCACGGATCACGTACGTGCCGGTGCACGTCGACCAGATCGACACCACGGGCCGCGACCTCGCGGTGCTGATCCTGCCGAACATCGGCGCGCTTGCCGACGATCAGGTCGCGTCGATCCGACGGTTCGTCGAGCGGGGCGGTGCGCTGATCGCGACCGGTCAGACGAGCCTGTTCGACGAATGGGGCGACGCGCGACCGGACTTCGCGCTCGCCGACCTGTTCGGCGTCTCGCGCGCTGGGAGCTCGAGTCCGGCGCGTGTGTCGCCGGAACGGCTGCGCGCCGCTGCGGCGCAGACGTATCTGCGGCTCACGCCGGAGCTGCGCGCCGGCGTCGATGGGCCGCACGTCGCTGACGAGCCGCGTCTGATGAAGGAATCGCGGCATCCCGTGCTCGCCGGCTTCGAGCAGACGGACATCCTGGCGTACGGCGGCGTCCTGGAGCCGTTGCGCGTCGCGGCGAGTGCGAAAGTGCTGGCGACGTTCATTCCCGCCTTCCCCGCCTTCCCTCCGGAGACGGCGTGGATGCGCGAGCCACGGACGGCCATCCCCGGACTCGTCGTCAACGAACAGGGCCGACGTCGCGTGGCGTTCGTGCCCGCGGACCTCGATCGACGCTACGCGACCGACAACCTTCCCGATCACGGCGATCTGCTCGCGAACCTCGTGCGCTGGGCCGCGCGCGACAGCATCGCGCTCCATGTCGACGGCCCGGGACTGTTGAACGTGGAGCTCTATCGCCAGTCCGATCGGCTGCTGCTCCACGTCGTGAACCTCACGGGCGCCGGGAGCTGGCGCGCGCCGATGGAGGAGATCATCCCCGTGGGGCCGATCGGTGTGCGCCTGCGCGATCCGGCGCCTTCGGTCGCGCGCGTCGTGCGCTGGCGCGTCGGCGGCCGCACGGAGCGCGTCGTGCCGCGCGACGGCTGGCTGCGACTCACGCTGCCGCTCGTGCACGACCACGAGCTCGCGGTGATCGAATAGGAAAAGACGAAAGGCCGGCCCGCTCGCGCGGGGCCGGCCTTCTCTGGAATGCTCTCCTCGCGAGGTGCAGCGATCGCACCCTGCAACTCCCGTATACAAGATGTAACCCGACCCGGGGCTTGCGGCAAGGACGGGGGTCGGACGCAGACTGCGCGACTTTCAAACCGTCGACAAAGGAGAGTCCGATGCGCGTGCTGCTCTCGACGATCGGGTCGCGAGGCGACGTCCAGCCACTCGTGGCGCTGGCGACGCAACTGAAGGCGCTCGACCAGGACGTGCATCTCTGCGTGCCCCCCGACTTCAGGGCGTGGATCGAGGGACTCGGGTTCTCCGTTACGCCGATCGGGCCCGAGCTGCGCTGGACCGGGAAGACGAGCCCCTTCGCGACACCACCGACGCCGGAGCAGCGGCGTCAGATGATCGAAGGCACCGTCGCCGCGCAGTTCGAGACCGTCGCGGCGGCGGCCCGTGGATGCGACGTGATCGTCGCGGCGACGGCGCTCCAGGTCGCGGCACACTCGGTGGCGGAGAAACTCGGGATACCTTACGTCTTCGCCGCGTTCTGTCCCGCGGTGCTTCCGTCCCGACACCACGCGCCACCGGTGCTCGTCATGCGAGGCGACACGCCGGCCGTCGCGATGGACGACTTCAGCGACCTGTGGGCGCAGGACAGTCGACGCTGGAACGACAGCTGGGGCGCCCTGCTCGACTCGCATCGCGCGGCGCGCGGCCAGGCGCCGGTGAGCGACGTGCGCAGCTACATCCTCGGCGACCAGCCCTGGCTCGCCGCCGATCCGGCGCTCGCGCCATGGCCCGATCCCGCGGACCCCGCCGTGTTCCAGACCGGTGCGTGGATTCTGCACGACGAGCGTCCGCTCTCTTCCGAGATCGACTCGTTCCTCGACGCCGGCGAGCCGCCGATCTATTTCGGATTCGGCAGCATCCGTGCGCCGAACGATCTCGCCGCGACGATGATCGCATCGGCCCGTGCACTCGGACGTCGTGCGATTGTGTCGCGCGGGTGGGCCGACCTGTCGCTCGTCGACGACGCGCCCGATTGCCTGGCCATCGACGAGGTCAATCAGCAGGCGCTGTTCAGGCGCGTCGTCGCGGTCGTCCACCACGGAGGCGCGGGCACCACCACCGCGGCGACGCGCGCCGGTGCGCCGCAGGTCGTGATCCCGCAGCACTACGATCAGCACTACTTCGCGCAGCGCGTCCAGCAGCTCGGCATCGGCACCGCCCACGCGGCTGCAACGCCGACCGCCGAATCATTGAGGAACGCGCTCGAGCCGACGCTCGGGCGAGACGTGACCGCGAGGGCGCGAGTCGTGGCAGGTCAAACGCGCGGCGACGGTGCGGAGGTGGCGGCGCGGAGGCTGGTGGGGATGGCGTGAGCTGGTGAGCTGGTGAGCTGGTTGGTGACTTGGTGCATCCGAGTACAACGGGAATCAGCCAGCGTGGAGTCTTGTCGAAGGGTCTCCACGCTGATTGTTGCCGAACCGTTCAGTTCACTGGTTCACCGTCCAGTTCACCGACTCATTTCACCGGTTCAACAGCTGGCTATACTTCACTCATGTCCCGCCTGCTCGCTCTCTGCCTGCTGATCTTCCACGCCGTCGTCCCTGCGCAGAATGTGCAGACGGCGCGGGGAGATCTGCCTCCGCACGCGAGTTGGGTTGCTCCGAGCCCGGCCCTCGCGATACACCGCGACCGCGAGACGCGCGGCGACGAGTCGGTGTCGCCCGATGCGGCGCATGGCGAAGCGGTCGCGTGGGTGCGCGACGCGCGTTCGCTCACGGGTGTGTTCACGACGCGTGCGGACGCACCTGCGGGCGCGCCGGCCGTCGGGGCCGCAACGGGTCGCCTCTCGATCGAGGCCGCGTTTGCCGCGAGTGTGCGGGTGCGCACGCTCGACGATTCGCACGAGGTGAACGCGCGCGGCGCGCTCCTTCCCTACTACCCCACCGCTCCCCCTCTCCGGGGCTGAGAGCCTTCGCCCCGTCCTCGAGCGCTGAAGTCGCTCGAGACGCGAGGGCCACGCCGATGTCCGCGCCCGACGCATCTCGCTTCGGGCCTCTCGACACCTTCGGACGCCGATCGACCGTTCTCGAGTCGCGCTGCGCGCGGCGAAGCGGGGATGCGCGGCGTCCGCACCGGAGACGCACATGTCCGTTCACGCCCGGCAACTTCCAGACAATTCCAGAAGGGCCCTCGACACGCTCGTCGATCCGAACGCGCGGCACGAGCGTTCGTCGTCACCCGAGGCCTCACCCGCACCACGCGATCAGGAAACGTTCACTGCGTCCGGCGACGCGCCGCGACGTCGCTCGGCAGTCGACGCCGATCCGGCGACCGACGTCGCTGGCGATCTTCCCTGGTACCGCCGCGAGCGCTGGCTCGCCGTGCAGATCGCGGCTCTCGTCCCGATCCTCGGCGCCATGCTCGTCCCCGCGACCTACAGGCTTCCTCTTTGCGTACTGGGGGGAGCGCTCGTCGCAATCGGCACAGTGATGCTGCTGCGACACAAGCCGACGCAGGCAACAGCCGGATCGGGCCGAGCGGAAAGGCAGTAGACGAGCGGTTTCGGCGTGCTCACCGCTTGGTTCTGCGACGGTGGTGAGCACGCCGACGGGGCCGCGGCCGGCGCGAGAGTCTGCAAAGTCGCGATGCGCCCCGTCCCTCTCGCGCAGCCGAAGGAATACCGATCAGTCGTGCCAGGGCCCGCCACCGGCGCGACCGTCGGGAACAAATGTCTCCGTTGCGCGTCCAATGAAGCAGAAGCACGCTAAAGTAGCGTTCGCTTGGGAAAATGAGTAGCGTGCGGATCGTCAGCTTTGGAGGTGGAGAGGATGCGCACATCGGGTGAGGCACGAAAAGTTGAGGACGACGGCAGCGACGACGACGCCACCACTCGCGAGCAGCGGAAAGCCGAAGGTGGAACGTGGGCGTCCACGCCGGCGCGCAACTACCCCATCTGGCTCAAGGTCGAGCCGACGAAGCGCCGCCTGCCGCCGGTTCCCGCGCATCTCTCGCGTCCGACGTGGGCGCGCCTCTCTCGTCACGTGGGGGCGTTCCTTCGTTCGCGGCTCAACAACAGCGCGTCGCTCCGCAGTCTGGTGCGAGTCGTGCGCGCCGAGATGCTGCTCTCCGGCGCGAGCACGGCCGACGTCGCGGCGGCACTTCGATCGGCGGTGACGGAGCATCAGGAGTTGAGCACGCTCGATCGCACGAACGTCGTGACGCGACGGCTCGCCTCGGAGGAGCTGATCGAGCAGATGCTCGTGTGGCTCCACGACGCGGAGTCCGCGGGCTAGCCTGCGCGCCGGCTCGGCGGCGCAGCGACGACTCCCGTCGCCTCGTCGAGTGGCGTCCTCGCGGAGCCGTTCTACTTCACGATCGCCGGCAGGATCTGCAGCGGGATGAGCTTCGTGATGCTGACGAAGCCGCCGCGCTCGTTGTAGTTCCCTCCGAACAGGTTCGCCGTCGGCCGAGGCACTCTGGCTCGCGCCAACCGGCAGCCGTATGTTCGCACGTTCCGACGGAGAAGTTGCATCCTTTCACGGAAGATGGCCTCGCCATGGTTCCGAACGCCCGCATGCTCCCGGCGGCATTCGCGATCGCCGCGTCTCTGGCAAGCACCCGACTCCTCCTGGCACAGAGCGCGGAGGTCGACGAGGTCAAGCGCGTCATTCGAGCCGAGACCGAGACGTACTACCAGCGCGACGTGGAGGGGTGGAAGCGTACCTGGATCCTGGATTCGAGCGCGATTCGCACGTTCATCACGAGCGGCTCGTACAGTGTCGCCCTGGGTTGGGACAACTTCGGACCGAGTACCGTTGCGTCCATCAAGAGCTCCGCTCCGCAATCGGTTCAGGTGGACAGAAGCAACTACGTGGTGCGCATCGACGGAGCGCTCGCGTGGGCAGAGTACGACGAGCGGACCAACTTTCCGGCCGATAGCGTGCCGCTGGTGGCGCGACAACAGCGCACCCTGGTGAAGCGGAATGGCGAGTGGAGGATTCTCTCGGCGGGGAGTTTCGTCGGAAGCACCTACGGGACCTTTCCCGGTGCGGTCGAGTCCAGGCTCAATAGCGTCGGACACGACCTGTCCGCCGCCAAGAACCATCGCGACGCGATCGAAGTGCTCGCGCTGAACGCTCGGCTCCATCCGGGATCCTGGAACGCGCACGCCGCTCTGGGCGACGCCTACGCCGCCGCGGGTGACGCCAAGCTCGCGATTCAGCACTACGAGAAGTCCTTGGCGATCAATCCGAAGAACGACGCGGGAAGGGCGGCGCTGGCGAAGCTGCGCGAGACCAAATCGCCGTGATGGCTTGCTCTCGACGGTCGCTCCATTCGAGGCCGCCGGATCCTCTGACCGTGGCATTCTCGTGAAGACGCGACGCGACTTCCTCAAGCAGAGTGGATTGGCTGCCGCTGGCATCGCCACGGCGGGGATGATCGTTCCCGCACACGCGACGTCACTTCACGGATCATCCAACGGCACAGCGGCTCTAACGGCTGACGACCGCGTGCGCGAGCTGATGATGACGGCGCTCGGCGCCGCGAAGGCTGCCGGCGCCAGCTACTCCGACGTCCGGATCGGGCGCTATCGGAACAGCGTCGTCGCCACGCGCGAACGGCAGATCACCAGAACGGCGGACACGGATTCGATCGGCGCCGGCGTGCGCGTGCTCGTCGACGGAACGTGGGGGTTCGCGGCCACCAACCTGATGACGACCGATGGCGTCGCTTCGGCTGCGCGCGAAGCGGTCGTGATCGCGAAGGCCAATCGCATCGCGCGCGACATGCCGGTGCAGCTCGCGCCCACGGCGACATATCCCGATGCGACGTGGAAGAGCGCCTTCACGATCGATCCCTTCACAATTCCGCTCGAGCAGCGCGCCGACCTCCTGCTGCGCGCGAACGCGGCGGCGATGACCGTGAAAGGGCTCAGTTTCGTGACGTCGGCGCTCGCGTTCGTGAAGGAGGAGCGCAGCTTCGCCAGCAGCGAGGGCTCGGTCATCACGCAGACGGTCGTCCGCAGCGGCGTGCCCTTTCAGGCTACCGCCACCGCGCCCGGGGACTTCCAGACGCGCGGCAATGTCGTCGCGCCCGCCGCGCGCGGCTGGGAGTACGTCCTCGAGCAGGACCTCGTCGCCAATGCGCCGAAGTGGGGCGAGGAGGCGGTGCAGAAGCTGTCGGCGAAGCCGGTCGAGCCAGGCCGATACGATCTGATCATCCATCCGTCGAACCTCTGGCTCACGATCCACGAAACGATCGGCCATGCGAGCGAGCTGGATCGAGCCCTCGGGTACGAGGCCAACTACGCCGGAACGAGCTTCGTCGCGCCACCAGAGAAGATGCTCGGCACGCTGCGCTACGGACCGGAGTTCATGCAGGTTCGCGGCGACCGCTCGCAGCCCAGTGGCTGCGCGACGATCGGTTACGACGACGAGGGAGTGAAGCCCGAGGACTTCGACATCATCCGGAACGGCATCTTCGTCGACTACCAGACGACGCGCGAGCAGGCGCACTGGCTCAAGTGGTGGTACGACAAGCAGGGGCGGCCTGTGCGCTCGCACGGCAACTCGAACGCCGACTCGTGGAGCAGTGTCCAGTTCCAGCGGATGCCGAACGTGTCGCTCATGCCCGGCGACAGGGAACTGAGCTGGGACGACATCATCGGCGCGACGGACCGCGGCATCGCCATCGTCGGCGACGGGTCGTGGTCGATCGATCAGCAGCGGTATAACGCGCAGTTCGGCGGTCAGCTGTGCCACGATGTCCGCGGCGGGAAGATCGTCGGGTTGCTCAAGGACGTCGCGTATCAGCTGCGCACTCCCGATTTCTGGAACGCATTGGACATGATCGGCGGCAAGGCGAGCTATCAGCTCGGCGCGGCGTTCAACGACGGCAAGGGCCAGCCGGGGCAGTCGAATGCCGTCAGCCATGGATGCGTGCCGAGCCGCTTCCGGCAGATCAACGTGATCAACACCGGGAGGCGGTCATGAGCGCAACCTTCAGCGCCAACGCGGGAGACCCGAAGCGGCTGCTCGATGCGGGCCGGCTCGAGATGGCGAATCGGTCGCTCATGACGCGGGAGCAGGCGCAGGCGATCATCGAGAAGGTCAGGAAGGCATCGAAAGCGGACGAGGTGTCGATCAACCTCGGCAGCCGGCACTCCGCCGACGTGCGCTTCGCCGCCAATCAGCTTTCGACGTCGGGCGGGATGTGGAACACCGAGCTCACCGTGACCAGCTCGTTCGGGAAGCGCCACGGCGCTGCCTCGACGAACGATCTCTCCGACGAGTCGATCAAACGCGTCGTCGGGAAGTCGGAATCATTGGCGAAGCTGTCGCCCGAGGATCCCGAGTCGATGCCGGCGCTCGGTCCGCAGACGTACCTGCCGGTGAATGCGTACGTCGAGCGCACCGCGATGCTCACTCCGGCCGATCGCGCGCACGCGGCGCTGACCGCGCTGGAGCCGGCACGCAAGGCCGGAGATCTGCAGGCCGCGGGCTTCCTGGTGGTCGACGCTTCGTCGCGCGCGGTCGGCAATGCGCGCGGCCTGTTCGGCTACCATCGATCGACGGTTGCGAACTACACCCTGACGGTGCGCACCGCCGACGGTACCGGCTCCGGCTGGGCCGGCGCCGAGGGCAACGACTGGAAGGTGATCGACTTCGCGAAGCTGGGCGAGACGGCGATCGAGAAGGCGCGGCGGTCGCGCAATCCCGTGGCGATCGAGCCGGGCCGCTACACCGTGATCCTCGAGCCGCAGGCCGTGGCCGACCTCGTTCAGCCGATGGCGAGCGCCCTCGGCGCGAGGACGGCAGACGAGGGACGGAGCGCCTTCTCCAAGCCGGGCGGCGGGAACAGGATCGGCGAGCGCATCGTCGATCCTCGCATCACGCTGATCTCCGATCCACAGGATCCTCAGCTGCTCGCCGCGCCGTTCGACGACGAGGGGATGCCCGGCACGCGCGCGACGTGGATCGAGAACGGCGTGCTGCGCCAGCTCATCTACTCGCGGTACTGGGCGCAGAAGCAGGGCAAGCAGCCGAACACCGCCCCGAGCTCGCTCAAGCTGGTCGGAGGCACGACGAGCACCGAGGAGATGATCCGCTCGACGGCGCGCGGTGTGCTCGTGACCCGGCTCTTCTACCTCCGGCAGGTGGATCCGCGCACGATCCTCTACACCGGCCTCACGCGTGACGGCACCTTCCTGATCGAGGACGGGAAGATCACGCGCGCGATCAAGAACTTCCGGTTCAACGAATCCCCGCTGTCGATGCTGAACAATCTCGAAGCCCTGGGTCCGGCGGTTCGCGTCGCCGGCACCGAATCGGGTGGAGTCGTGGTGATGCCGACGGTCAAGGTGCGGAACTTCAACTTCACGTCGCTGTCGGACGCGGTGTGAGTGGACGGCGCGGAACGCCCGGTCTCCGTCGCTCAGAGCCGAGCGCCTGGCTCGGCCACGCGCGCCGCGGCCCGCAGAGGCGCAGAGAACGGCTCATGGCGGAGAGATCTCCGCCCCGGACCTTCAAAGCGCTTGGAAGTCTTCGGTTTGTCCGCGCACTTGCTAGAGAGGCCCCGCATCGCGGGGCCTCTCTCCTTTCACCTGCACCAACAGCGATCGTCACCACCCTGGGTTCTGCTTGAGCGCCGGGTTGGTGAGCAGATCGCCCTCGGGGATCGGATAGAGGTAGTTCTTCTGATCCCACTTTCGCGGGATGTCGTTGCGCCAGACGATCTCGCCGGAAGTGCCGTTGCTCAGCTTGAAGTCGGTCCCCGCCACCGAGATGTAGGTGACGCCGGCGACACGCTGGGCCGTGGGAATGTTCACCGCCATGAAGTTCACGTCAGGCGTCCCGTTCTCATCGAGATCGATGTTCGTGTTCGCCTGCGGCACGTAGATCCCGCGCCACTCCATCTCCATGAGCGGGCCACGCGCCCAGCGCACGATGTCGTAGAAGCGGAGTCCTTCCATCGCGAGCTCGATCCCGCGCTCGCGCCGGATCTCCAGGATCGGCGCGCTGGAGATGCCCGGGAAGTACACCGAGGTCAGGTACGGGTCCGCCACCGTCGGCAGCGTGGTCAGTCCGCCGGTGATGCCGGCACGGGCACGGAGCGCGCCCACCGTGAGCGCCCAGTCCGCGTCGGTGAGCTGGCCCAGCTCCGCCTTGGCCTCGGCGTAGTTCAGCAGCACCTCGGCGTAGCGGAAGAGGTGTACGGCGTTGGTGTTGAGGCTGCCGCCGTCCATCGCCACGTCGTCCACGCTCCACTTGATCGGGTGGTAGCCGGTGTAGGTGTAGGTGAACGCCGGCGGCCCGGCGATCTGCGCGCCCGACTGGATCCGCTTGTACCCGGGCGTGCGGATCGTCTGGCTCAGACGACGGTCGCGGTTCTTCGTCTCCTCCTGGAAGGTCTTCGTCTGGTAGCCAGCGAGGTTGGTGAAGGGCGTACCGTCGATGTTGAGGTAGGTGTGGATGAACGGCCGGATGAAGCTGAAGCGCACCCCGGTGGTGGCGCTGGTGAAGATCCAGTTCGCCATGTGCCGCACCGCCAGCGCGGTGCTCTGCACGTTGGTCAGCAGGACCTCCTGCGTGATGGGCGCGTCGCGCACGAAAACTTGTCGATACGAGTCGGCGGTTCCCGAGCCCGTGTAGAGGCTGTAGCGCTTGCTGTCCATCAGGACCTTTGCCGCGCTGGCCGATTCGGTCAACCACTTGTCGGCCGAGCTCTGAAGTCCGAGCTCGGGGTGGTACTTCCGGAACGTTCCCTCGAAGAGTGCCACGCGCGACTTCAGCGCCAGTGCCACATCCTTGGTGATCAGCGTGCGCGAGGCTTCATTGGTCGCCGAGATGTTGGCGATGGCGTAGTCGAGGTCCTCGAGGACGCGGTCCATCACGACCGTCCGAGAATCCCGTGGGCCGAAGAGCGCCGGATCGTCGACGGCGAGGGGCTTGTCGAGCCACGGAACGTCGCCGTAGCGCTTCACCTTCTCGAAGTAGAACCAGGCGCGGAAGAAGCGGGCGATCCCGTTGTAATTGTTCCGCACCCGCTCGGGGATGTTCTCGTCGGTGTTGTTCTGCAGGAAGTAGTTGATGCTTCTCAGGGTCGTCCACTGCCAGTTCACGTTCCCGCCGAGCGCCACGACCTCGTACTGCCCCGAGGCGGTGATGTCGGTGACGCGTGGGTTGTAGACGCCGGGCCGGATGAACTGCGGCACATCGCGTCGCGCCGAGTAGTCCGTCATGGACTCGGACTGCGTGATGTTGTTCGCGTCCGGCATCCAGTTGTAGAACGAGTTCGCGTAGAGCGCCAACCCGTTCTCCGAGCCGAACACCGCGTCCTTGCTGGATGTCGCCACCGGGTTCTGCTCCAGCGTGTCGCACCCTGAAGCCAGTGCGCCCGCGAGCAGAAGGGAGACCGGGATGTATCGTCTGGTCATGTTCGTCTCGGTCGTCAGAAGGTGACGGTGACGCCGATGTTGTAGCTGCGCAGCATCGGATAGTTGTAGGCGTCGCCCGAGTTGTCGCGGAACGCGCCGGAGGCGTTCAGGTCGTTCGGGTTCGTGACGAACTGGCGGTCCGAAGGCGCGGTCGCGTTCTCGACGTCGATGTTGTCCGCATACCTGTAGAGCGGCGACCAGGTCCAGAGGTTCTCGCCGGTGACGTAGACGCGAGTGCTCTTGGCTCCGATTCGACTCGAGAGGCGCGCCGGCAGGTTGTAGCCGACCTGCAAGTTCTTCAGCCGCAGGTAGGACGCGTCCATCACGTACTTCGACTGCGGCTGGCGCAGGATGCCGGCGGCGTTGTTGGAGAGCCGCGACGCATAGCGTGGCAGGAAGGAGTTCGGGTTCTCCGGCGACCAGATCATCCCCGGCTTGAGATGCCACTCCGGCACGAAGCCGTACGGGCGGTTGTACTGCCCCCAGAAGGCGTGCGACTCGGGGCTTGGGTAGCAGTCCTGCTTGCCGACGCCCTGGAAGAAGGTGGAGACGAATACGTTGCGGTAGTTCGCGCCGAGGTTGATCCCGTAGCGGTAGCGCGGCGTGATGTTCCCGATGACCACTCGGTCGCCCGGGTCTCCC
>JBJMNN010000247.1:0-64401 GCA_045804245.1 Gemmatimonadaceae bacterium
ACCTACGGGATCCGGGCTGTGCGACGCATCACAATCGACGACTGGCCACTGCGCGCGGTGCTGGCGGACGTCGGAATGTTGAGCATATTCTGCGTCGCCTTCCTGACGCTCGGATCGTTCGCGATGGCTCACGCGCTCCGGCGCGCGCGCTCGAGCGCCAGTTCAGCGACGAGCGCTATCGCGTGCGCACGCGCGACGCGGAGCATCGTGTGTGGCGCGAGCTCGAGGCGCGCGGCGCGATCGACCGCGTCGCCGTCGGCGGCGTCGACGTCGACGGCTGGACCGCCGTGGAGTGCCACGTTCCGGGTGGCGCCGACGAGGCGGCCCAGGTGCTGGGCGCGCTCGCGGCGGCGGAGGTGCGCGTCGCCGGCTTCGACCGACTGGAGCTCTCGCTGGCGGATCTCATCGAGCGGATCGTTCAGTCCCGTGCACCTGGTGCCGGCGATGCGTAGTGCCCTTGCGCTCATCCGGGCGAACTTCCTCACCGCGGCCAGCTATCGCCTCGCGTGGTTCATGTCGGTCGCCGGCCTCGCATTCCAGATCGTGCCGACGTACTACGTCGGGAAGACGCTCGATCCCTACCTCGGCGCGGCGATCAAGGGGGAGGGAAGCGACTACTTCGCCTTTCTGGTCATGGGCACCGTGGCGTATCTGCTGCTCGCCGCGGCGGTGGACTCGCTCCCGCGCGCCCTCGAGCGGGGGATCAATACCGGGACGCTCGAGCTGATCTTCAGCACCCCGTCGTCGGTGCCCTCACTGCTCGTCGGGCTCACCGGCTACGAGCTGTTGTGGGCGACGGCCCGCTGCCTCGTGGTGCTCGGTGCGGCGGCGGCGTTCGGCTTTCATGCGCACTGGACGCGCTTCGGTGAGGCCGCGGTGATCCTCGCCATGATCGTCGCCACGTACTTCGGTGCAGGGATGATCGCCGGCGCGATGATCGTCGCCTACCGGCGCACGGCACAATTCCAGACGGTGGTGATCGTCGGATCGGCGATGATCGGTGGCGTCATGTATCCGACGAAGCTCGTGCCGTCGTGGGCGTCCCGCTTCTCCGACTTCGTGCCGATGACCTACGGCATTCGCGCTGTGCGGCGTGTCACGATCGACGACTGGCCATTGCGCGCCGTCCTGCCGGACGTCGGAATGCTCGGCCTGTTCTGCGTCGCGTTCCTGGTGGTGGGCTCACTCGCGATGACACACGCGCTTCGCCGGGCGCGCGCTGAAGGCACGCTCTCGCAGTACTGAGCAACCCACGGTCGACGCGACGCTTGCATTCTGCAAGACCGGGCGTGTGAGCAATCGCACGGTGTGATTCGCGACACGCGCGCATGATGTCGTCCGCCGGGCCGCGAGCACGTGTCACGCGACCGGCCGCAGCTCCCGCCCGCACGACCCAACCACAAGTCGGAAAAGCACTTCGTTGCGCAGTCGGAACACGTTTGCGCCGAAGCGTGACGGGCGGCTGCACAGTTCGTCGTACCAACGTCAGCAGCACATTCGATCGCGTTGCAAACGGCGGGACATGCAAGTGAAGTGCGACGAACGCGAACCGGTACGTCCGTCGACACTTCGTGCACCATGCACGTGGCCTTCCGTCATACCGTCAGCATCACTTCGCATTCAGTAGCGTAGTTCACCGGCAGGATCGCTTCCCTCCGCGCGAGGGAATCGCGACAAAGGCAAACCCGGCGAAAGCCGGCGACGCAAAGCCACGAGGCTACCGCGACCTCCACGTCGCTACGCCAGTCGAGCCGCCGAACGAGTCCTCGGAGGGGAAGCATGCGTCGCCACACCTGGAGTGGCGCGGCCTTTTTGGCCGCGCTGTCGCTGATCGCCGTTGGCTGCAGCTCGGACAGCAGCGCTCCGGTCGAATCCACGCACGAGCCGATCCCGACGGGTTCCACGCAGATCGCGCTCGCGCACAAGGCCGACACCATCTCCGTGGACCAATCGGTCCAGCTCACCGCGATCGTGCCGCCCTCCCCGGGCACGACCGCGCCCGAGATCACGTGGACCAGCTCCGACAACAGCGTCGCCATCGTCACCAAGACGGGCGTGCTCTTCGGGCTGAAGTCCGGACACACCACGATCACCGCGACCCGGGCCGGTGCCAGCGATGCCATGGTCGTCAGCGTGACGCCGGGCATCGGCGAGGTCGACTTCGGATCGGACTCGCTGGCGATCAGCCTCGCGCAGTCGGTGAAGCTGCCGTACCGCGTCACCGACACCGACGGCAACCCGGTGGATCTCAGCAAGCACCAGGTCGAGTGGGTTTCGACCGCGCCCACCGTCGCAGGCATGACCAGCGACGCGACGGTGACGGGTAAGGCCATCGGCCGAGCCGACCTCCTCCTCCGCGTCGACAACAAGGTCGGCATCACGTCCGTGCGCGTGCTCTCCAAGCCGGTCGCCAGCGTGTTCGTCTCGCCGTCCAGCCTCGCGCTGTCGACGGGGCAGACCGCGCAGCTCGTGGCGACGACGTACGATGTGAACGGCGACCCGATCACCGGCCGCAACGTCTCGTTCAACAGCTCGAACGCCGAAGTGGCGACGGTCAGTGGGAGCGGCCTCGTGACAACGGTCGGCGCGGGGACGGCGGAGATCGGCGTGAACGCCGAAGGCCGCAAGACGAGCGTGCCGATCACCGTGTCGGGATCGTCGAACGTCTCGGCGACTTCCGTTGCGTCGGTCGTCGTCACGCTGAGCGTGCCGACGCTCGCTGCCGGCCAGTCCGCGCAGGCCAACGCCACGCTGAAGGATGCGAACGGCGCAGTGCTCAGCGGGCGCTCGATCGTGTGGACCACGTCGGACCCCACGGTCGCCTCGGTGGACGCGACCGGTCTCGTGACCGCAGTCAAGGCGGGTCCGGTGACGATCACCGCCACCTCGGAGGGCAAGTCCGGTAGTGTGTCGCTCGACATCGCCGCGCCCTCGGTCACGGTCGCGCCGGTCGCGTCGGTGTCCCTCGTCATTCCGTCGTCCATCAACGTCGGCCAGACCGCGCAGGCCGCGGTCACGCTCACGGACGCGCAGGGCAACGTCCTCGCCGGTCGGACGATCGCCTACGTGTCGTCCGACGCGAACATCGCCAGCGTCAGCGCCAGTGGTCTCGTCAGCGCGCTCAAGGGCGGAAGCGTGACGATCACCGCCAGCTCGGAAGGGAAGTCCGCGAGCACGGTGGTGGCCTCCGTCGCGCCGAAGCCTGCGGTACGTTCGATCACGATGAGCATCAACGCCTCGAGCATCAAGATCGGCGAGCGCACCCAGGTCTACGCGGTCGCGAAGGACGTCAACGGGACGCCGATCTCCGGCATCCCGATCACCTGGTCATCCTCGCCGACCGCCGTCGCCACGGTCACGTCGACGGGGATGGCAGCCGGTTACGCCGCTGGCAGCGCGACGATCACCGCGAGGGCCGACAGCATCACGAGCAACATCGGCTTGACCGTCATCGACACGGCGACCACACCGGTGCAGACGAGCCCCGGTGGCACGGGCACGCTCAACGCGATCGCCACGCTCGGGGAGTTGCCGCGCGCGAGCGTGGCGACGACCTATCCCACTCCCGCGCGCCAGGTGCGCGTCGCGGCCGGTGCCAACCTGCAGTCGGCGATCGACGCCGCACAGCCGGGTGACGAGCTCCTGCTCGCGCCGGGCGCCACGTTCATCGGGAACTTCAACCTGCCCAACAAGGGCTCGAGCACGGCGTGGATCACCATCCGCTCCGACGTGTCCGACGCGACGCTCGGCGCGGCCGGCACGCGTATGACGCCGAGCCGCGCCTCCGGCGCGAACCTCGCCAAGGTCCTCACCCCAAGCAACGCACCCGCCATCGCCACGGCGCTGTCGGCACACCACTACCGCCTCACCGGCATCGAAGTCGGCGCCACCGGCGCGGCGTTCGACGTCAACGGCATCATTCGCCTCGGCGACGGCTCGAGCGCGCAGAACAGTTTGTCGCTCGTCGCGCACGACCTCGTCGTCGACCGCGTGTTCGTGCACGGTCAGGCGACGCAGTCGATCCGCCGCTGCGTGTCGCTTCAGAGCGCGACGTCGGCCGTCATCGACTCGTGGATCTCGGATTGTCACAGCAACGAGGGGGATTCGCAGGGCATCATCGGCTGGAACGGCCCGGGCCCCTACCTCATCAGGAACAACCACATCGAGGGCGGCCACCAGGCGGTGTTCTTCGGCGGCGCGGATCCGTGGATCACCAACCTGTCGCCGTCGGACATCACCATCCTCGGCAATCACATCACGCGCCCGCTCAGCTGGAACGGCGTGTGGCAGACGAAGACGATCATCGAGACGAAGAACGCCCGCCGTCTGCTGCTCGAGGGCAACATGATCGAGAACGTCTGGGCCTCGGCCCAGGTCGGCTTCGCGTTGCTGCTCAAGTCGGAGAACCAGAGCGGCACGGCGCCATGGTCGCAGTCGACCGACTTCACAGTACGCTACAACCGCATCCGCAACGGCGGCAGCGGGATCAACATCGCCGCCAACCCGGGTGCGAACCCGGCGGTGCCGGCGGCGCGGATCTCGGTCTACGACAACGTGATCGAGAATCTGGGCATCTCGCCGTACATCGGTGACGGCATCCCGCTGCAGATCCTCGGCAACACCTCCGACGTGCTCGTCGCCCACAACTCGTGGTCGAACGCGGGGAATCAGGCGATCAGCTTCGACGGAGGAGCAACGACGCGGACCGTCATTCACTCGAACGTCATCCCGAGCGGCATGTACGGCGTGAAGGGCTCGGGCACGGCGACGGGGATGTCGACCCTCAACTACTACGCGCCGGGCGGTGTCTTCGCGTACGACGCGATTCCCGGGGCCGACTGCGCCTACTACCCGACCACGACGAGCTGTCCGAGCAGCGTCCCGAGCTCGCCCGGCCTCGGCTACGACGCACGCACCATCGGCGCCGACATGTCGAAGATCAACGCGGCAACGAGCGGAGCGATCGTCTCTCCCTGATCGGGGCCGTTCCGGAGACACAGAAGGGGCCGTGTCGATATCGACACGGCCCTTTTTGTGTTGCGTGAGAGCCGACGAGCTCACGAACCAACGAACCAACGAACCAACGAACCAACGAACCAACGAACGCTACCAGTTGATCCCGTGATACTGCCGGCCATCGGACAGCCGCTCGCCGAACGCCCGCACGAGGTCGACCACCACCTTGCCGTTGCCCAGGCGCTGCTCGACCTCGCGGAACGCCGGCGTGGCATTGCCGATGACGACGACATCGGACCGCTCGACCACGCGGTCCATCGACTGGTCGACCAGCGTCCAGATGTGCGGGATCTCCTTCTCGATGTACTCGCGGTTCGAGCCGATCAGGTTCGCGCTCGAGACGTCGCGATCGAAGACGGCGACGTCCATTCCCTTGCCGATCAGCATCTCGATCAGCGTCACGATCGGCGACTCGCGCAGGTCGTCCGTGCCCGCCTTGAACGCCATGCCGAGCACACCGATCCGGCGGGCGCCGGTGGCGAGGATCGTGTCGTAGGCCCGCTGCACGAGCTTGCGGTTGCTCTCCAGCGCCGCGGCCAGCATCGGCGCGTCGACGTCGAGCTGCCGCGCCATGTACGTCAGCGCCCGCACGTCCTTCGGCAGGCACGACCCGCCGAAGGCGAAGCCGGGGCGGAGATAGGCCGGCGAGATGTTGAGCTTCGTGTCCTCGCAGAAGATTCGCATCACCTCGTGGCTGTCCACGCCGACGGCCTTGCAGATCCCGCCGATCTCGTTAGCGAACGTCACCTTGACCGCGTGGTACGAATTGCACGCGTACTTCACCGTCTCGGCCACTCCCATCGCCGCCACGTGCACCGGCGCGTCGATGCCGCGGTACAGCGCGCGGACCTCCTCGGCGCTGCGGGTGTCGTGCGCGCCGATGAGGGTGAACGGCGGCGCGTAGAAGTCCTTGATCGACGATCCCTCGCGCAGGAACTCCGGATTGCTGCACACGCCGAAGTCCACGCCGAACTTCTTCCCCGACGCACGCTCCAGCGCGGGGATGACCGTCCCGTCTACGGTGCCGGGGAGCACGGTGCTGCGAATCACCACCGTATGCCAGCGGTCGACGTCTCTGAGCGTCGCACCGATCTCGGTGCAGACCCGCTCGATGTACTGCAGGTCGATGCTTCCGTTGGTGCGGCTCGGCGTGCCGACGCAGATGAGCGACACGGTCGACGAGCGCACCGCGTCGCCGACGTCGGTCGTGGCGCGCAGACCGCCGGCCGCCACCATGTCTGCTACCAGCTCGCCGATTCCCACCTCGAGGATGGTGCTCTTGCCCGCGTTGAGCATGTCGACCTTGGCGGTGCTGACGTCGACGCCGACGACGCTGTGTCCTTCCTTGGCGAAACAGGCCGCAGAAACGCAGCCGACGTAGCCGAGACCGAATACACTGACGGAAAGCGACATGTGAGGGAGAAGAGGAGAAGAGACGCGCGGCGCGTCGAGTTGCTGGAGGCCGGTCTGTGCTCGGCCAAGCTCAGCTCGAGCCGAAGACCCGGGCACGTGCCCGGAGATACGACTCGCCACCGAGCGCTTTCAGGACCTTCTTGGCGTTCCAGATGGACCACTGCCGGACACGTGCACCGTGTGATGCCGCCACGAGATCCGCCGCACGAGAGCCCGGATCGTCGCGGCGCAACGTGTAGCGGCCCAGCACCGTGCACGATCCGATCCGCGTCGGACGGCTCGTCGGCTCCGAGGTGAACAACAGCTGCACCCCCACGTCCGCCGCTGTCTCCGCCACGACGCGTGAAAAGTAGCCACCGGGCACCGACGCCGTGCGAACCTGCGTTCCGAGAATATCGGAGAGCAGGGCCACCGACTCGGCCCATTCACGCCGGAGCCCGTCCACCCCGACGGCCGACATGCGGACCGGGTGCGAGTGGCTGTGGCTTCCGATCACGTGTCCCCTCGCGTGGAGCTCGCGCAAGTCGCTCGCGGTGAGGAATCCCCGCGCTCCGATCTGCCCGGAGGTCATGAAGAAATGGCCGTGCCACCCCAGCGCTTCCAGGCGAGGGGCGATCGCCGTGAGGGCGGAGCGTCCACCGTCATCGAACGTCAGCAGCACGGGGGCACGCCGCTCGTTCCTGCCGCCGGTGGCGGACGGCAGAGCCTCGTCGGCCGTCAGGCCGGCGCGGCAGCCGGTGGCGGCGACGGCGGCAAGGTGTGCGTCGAACGCGGTGGCCGTCAGCTTGTAGGAGTCCGCGCCGGGTCCCGAGAATCCGCTCGACGAGAAGTCCCCGACGGGCACCACGTCGTGGTATTCGAGTGCGATGACGCGCGTCATGACTGTGCTTCCAGGACGTCTTCCCGGCGGGCACGAGCCGCCGCTCGGCGCCTCGCGTGCCGTTTCCACCGCAGGTACTTCGTCAGCCAGGGCTGCCCCCACTCGTGCGAGGGCCGGGTGGTCGTCGGGATCGGTTCGGCGTCGCCGCTCACGGTGCGTCGCAGTGTGTCGGCCAAGGCATCGAGATTGTCGAGCAGCACGCGGTGCTGGATCACGATGTGCGACTCTCGCACCTCGTCGAACGGATAGCTGAAGTAGCCGAACACGGGTCCGGTGTCGATGCCGCGATCGATGCGCAGAAGCGTGAGGCCGACGTGCGCCGTGTCGTCGTTCGCCAGCGCCCAGAAGCAGCCGTGCGCATTGCGATACTCCGGACAGATGCCCGGATGGCACACGAACGTCCCATGCCGCGGAATGCTGAACACCGACTCCTTGAGGATGTTCTTGCACAGCGCCAGCACGATGTCGGGTTGTGCCTCACGCAGAAAGCGCTCCGTATCGGCGCTGTTCGGCGAGGGCGTCCGCAGCACCGGAACCTCCGGGCCGACCGCCGGATAGCGCCGCACCAGCGAGTCCAGTTGCTCGCGCTTCCATGCCTCGTCGTGCTTCGCCAGCGCGACGCGATAGTACGCGCGGAACGCCAGCACGTCGGCCATCCGCGAGAGGCCCACTCGCCGGCGCTCACGCTTGAGCCGCTTCCACAACAGTCCATCCGGCTCGTGCACGATCACGGTGCACGCCAGCGTGGCCCACGACGCGATCCATCGCGCGAGCCCCTCGACATGCAGCGGCGCGTCGTGATGACAGATCAGCGCCACGCGAGGTCGCGGCGTCGTTCCGGCGTCGGCGTGCATCACGGTCGATGACATCGGCCGGTCAGGCCGGCACGCGTACGCGCCGCTCGGCGCGGAGGGTGCCGCAGATGCTCGCGAACCGTGACGCGACCTCTCGCCAGCCGAAGTCGGCGCGCACACGCCGCGCCGCCGTGGCTGCCAGCCGCGTGCCGAGCACCGGCTCGCGCAGCAGCCGCACGACTGCGGCGGCGAACGCTTCCGGATCGTCGGCGACGAGAAGCTCCGCATCGTGCCGAACGGGGAGACCCTCGATGCCGATCGTCGTCGAGACGATCGGGATCTCCATCCCCATCGCCTCGTACACCTTCAGCCGCGTGCCGCCGGCGACGCGCATCGGAATCACGAACACCGCCGCGCGCTCCATGTACGGTCGCACGTCGGGAACCGAGCCCGTCACCGTGATGTCGCGATGCGCGCGCGCCAGGTCGAGCACGGGCTGCGACGGCGTGCGCCCCACGATCGTGAAGTGCGCGTCGGGAACCTGGGCGCGGATGCGAGGCAGGATCGCCTCCGCGAACCACGCGACCGCATCCTCGTTCGGGAGCCAGTCCATCGAGCCCGTGAACACGATCTCGTTGCCGTTCCGCGCGACCGTATGGCTGGGGCGGAAGAAGTCGGTGTCGACCCCCGTCGGCACTTCCTCCACCGCGCGCAGCCCGTAAGTCCGCTCGAGCACTGCACAGTCTTCCTGCGACACCGCGACGACCTTGTCGAACCGTCGGCACTCTCGCCCCTCGAACGCTCGCATGCGCCGCCACTGCTCCCGCATGTACAACCGCTTCACCGGGTGCGACGCAACCTGCGCGTGACGCTCCCAGATCGCCGCCTCGACGTTGTGCTGGAACAGCACCGTCGGTGGGCCGAGACCGGATGGGACATTGAGACTGGGAAAGAGAAAGTCGCACACGATCACGTCCACGTCGCCTTCGGCGACGAGGCGGCGCAGCTCACGGCTCATCGCGGGACTCCGATACTTCGCGATGGCGTAGGGCAGGGGGCTCGCGAGATTCTGGAGGAGCTCCCAGTAGAATCCCTTCGTGCGCTTGGCGCGCGCCGCGAACGGCACGGCCACCAGATCGTGGCAGTAGTCGCTCGCCCGCTCGATCGCCTCTGGCCCGCCCGCGCCGTCGTCGAGTGCGAGGTAGGTGATCCGGTGCTCACGTCGAAGCTGGCGGAGCATCTGATAGGTTCGGATGCGTCCACCCTTGTCCACCGGGTGCAGCAGCTCGGTCTTGATCCAGAGAATGTGCATGCGGTGCGAATGGCCTCGTCAGAACAGCTGCAGGGTGGCCGCGGGTTCTCCCTCGACCACGACGCGGTGCCAGATCTCGAGGTTCACGAGCGACCACAGTCGCTCGGAGTGATCCTCGCCCGCGGCGTGTCGCGACACCAGCGATCGAATCGCCCCGGCATCGAACAGTCCCCGCTCGAGTGCCCGCGGCGAGAGCACGAGCTCGTCGATGATCCCACGGTACTGTCCGCGGAACCACGCGCCGATCGGCACCGGAAACCCCATCTTCCCGCGCGTCAGGATCTCCTGCGGCAGCACGTCACGCATCGCCTCGCGCAGAATGTACTTCGTCGTGCCGCCGCGCAGCTTCAGCCGCTCGGGCAGCCGTGCCGTCCACTCGACCAGCGGATGATCGAGGAAGGGCACGCGGCTCTCGATCGACGCGGCCATGCTCATCTGGTCCTGCTTCATCAGCAGCTCGTGCAGGTACGTCTTGGTGTCGACGTACAGCAGCCGATCGAGCAGCGTCTTCGCGTCCGTGCCGGACATGAGCGCCGTCGCGGTCGCATAGGGATCCTCGCTCGTCAGGCGCGCCCGCAGCGTGGGTGCCAGGAGCGTCGACTGCTGCTCGCGGGAGAACACCGCGAAGTTGTCGAGGTAGAGCGCCTCGAGCGTGGCCGGACGCGCCAGGAAGGTGCGCAGCGCACGCTGGCGCGTCCGCGACGCGGGCAGTGCCTCGAGCCCGGAGCGCACCAGCGACCGCAGGGGCGCCGGCGTCGCCGAGTGATAGGCCCCGCCCAGCCGCATGTTGAGGATTGTTTTCTTGTAGCGCCCGTAGCCGGCGAGCGTCTCGTCGCTCCCTTCTCCGGTGAGGACCACTTTCACCCGCTCCGCCGCCAGACGCGACACAAAGTTCAGCGCCACGCTCGACGGATGGGCGATCGGCTCGTCCTCGTGCCACACGAGTGTCGGCAGCGCGCCGAAGAACTGCTCGGGCGTCACCAGCACCTCGTGATGGTCCGTCCTGTACGCCTTGGCCACGATGCGCGCGTACGCCAGCTCATTCGCCTCGCGCTCGGCGAACCCCACCGAGAACGTCCTGATCGGCTCGTCGACGAGTTGGCTCATCAGCGCGGTGATCGTCGCCGAGTCGATGCCGCCCGAGAGGAACGCGCCGAGTGGAACGTCGGCCATCAGCCGCAGTCGCACCGCCTCGCGCAGACGCTCGCGATACTCGGCGATCAGCTCTGCGTCGGGCCGGGTGTCTTCCGCCTCGGCCTCGAAGCGCAGGTCCCAGTACCGCCGCATGCGGATCTCGCCGTTGCGCCACACGAGCGTGTGTCCCGGCAGCAGCCGCTTGATGCCGGCGAGCAGCGTCCCTTCGCCCGACGTCGCATGATTCGCGAGATAATCCGGCAGCGCGTCCTCCCGTAGCGAGGCGCGAACGAGACCACTCGCGATGATCGCCTTCATCTCGGAGCCGAATACCAGCGTGCCGTCCGGAAGCAGCGCGTAGTACAGCGGCTTCACGCCGAACCGGTCGCGCGCCAGGGTGAGCGTGCGCGTCCGCTTGTCCCAGACGGCGAAGGCGAACATCCCGCGCAGCTCTTCCGGTGCCGCCTCGCCGTGCCGCTCGAACACGTGCAACACCGTCTCCGTGTCGCAGTGGGTGCGGTAGCGCACGCCCTCCTGCTGGAGCGCCGCCATCAGCGTGGGGTGGTTGAACACCTCGCCGTTGTAGATCAGCACCAGCGCGTCGTCCGCGCTCGACATCGGCTGCTGACCGTGGCTCACGTCCACGATGCTCAATCGCCGATGGCCGAGCGCGACCCTGCCGTCCATGAACGTCCCGAAGCCGTCCGGCCCGCGATGCGCGAGCGTGTCGCGCAGCCGGGTGAACGCCGATTCGTCGATCGTGCGCGAGGACGAGTCCGGGATCACGATGCCGCAGATGCCGCACATGTCGTCAGTCTACTCCGGAGAGCGATCCTGGATCGGCCGCGCGACCCACCGGCCGCGCTCGCGCTGCGCCGAGTACGGCGAGCCCGTCGGCACGGCTTGGCGCTCGAGGCCGGCTCCCTCGACGAACGATGCGCCGAGCAGAAACAGCCGCTCGTCATCGCCATCGGCGCTGGTCCGCACCGCGCACTCCGCATCCGTGATCAGCCCGGCGACATCGAGCGTCTCCGCGGATCCACGACGGAACACCACGTCCCGGAGCAAGCCGCTGCTGACGTCCAGCGCGAGGCTGCCGGACTCGCTCGCCCGTGAGCGCGTTTGGGCCGGCGCGGGAAGCAGCAGCGTGACCACGTGTTGCCGCCCGCGGCCGCTCGACGCGTAGGTCATCAGCGGCGCCTCGCCGCGCGCGCCGTACACCTCCGACCGCCAGGCTGTGCCGCGACGAAGCACTCCGTCGCCCAGGCACACGAGCCCGAGCAGGCTGCCGTGTGCGCGCGCCGGGTTCGTGATCGTCACGGCGTTCGTTGCTATCTCGCGGACCTCCAGATCGGGAGCGACGTGCCAGTGCAGCGCCCAGTCGTGCGCCCCCTCGGCCGCGATCGTGTCGAGCACGACGAAGTAGCGGCCGCGCAGGAAGAGGATACTCCGTTCGTGCGTCGCCGGATCGGCGAACCGACGATAGCCGTCGTGCGATCCCCGCCAGAAGTCCGCCGTCGGTGAGGTGCTCCACTCGTGTACGGTGGTGCGCGCGATGTGCCGCCAGTGGAAGAGACCCGCCGTGACCGACGAGCTCTCGCCGTCGACCGTTGCCGTGTTGTGCGCCGCCGTCGCACGGAACGCGTCGCGCTCGGCGCCCGTGTAGCTGAACGTGCCGCTGTCGGTCAGCACCGGTCGGCCTCCCGCCGCGACTTCGAGCGCCAGTGCATCGGCGTGCGCATGCCCGCAGTTGAGCGCGCCGTGCGGCCCGCCGTCGACGAGCGCCCACGTCGAAGTCGACCGCCACCCGTCGCGCATCACGTAGAAGCCGCCGTCGCGAAAGCCGCGCGAGAGCCCGGCGGGCGCCATCGGTGTCGTCGCCGCGAGTGCGCGCGCTCCCGTCTCGCCGAGCAGCCAGAGACTCTCCTCCGCCGCGTCTCCGCCGAGACAGCGCATGTCGCCGCGCTCGAACAGCGCGGCGCCCGTGGCGAGCGTTGGCCGCGCATCGCGCGTCGGCAGGCCGTCGAGCCGCAGCAGGCGTCCGCCATCGTCGTCGCCGACGAGGGGCACCGTACCGTCCGGATGCACGGCGTGCACGAGGAACTCGTCGAGTCGCCCGACTCGCTCGCGCAGCACGTTCTCGCGCGGCCATCCGTTGGCGTCCGCGAGGAGCAGCGCGTGGTGGAAGATGTCGGCGGTGTAACGGTGATAGTACAGCGCCTGCTCGAAATACGTGCCGTCGGGCCGGACTTGCCGAAACAGCTGCTCGCGCAGAATGCTCCATCCGGTCGTACGCCAGCGCTCCGATGCCGCGAAGAGCGGGAGCGCGGTGCCGAGGTACAGCAGGCCCAACGCCTCGCCGGTGAGGTGCGTGTTCGGGCTGTAATAGGTCGACAGGTATCGCTCGACGTGCGTGGCGTGTCGTCGCAGCGACTCGAGCGCCATCAGCAGCAGCTCGTCCGTGAGCTCGGGCGCGTCGCTGAACAGCTGCAGCGCCCACAGCCACGCGATCGCGCGGTACGACACCTCGAGACTGCTCGCCCAGTTGACGCCGATGCGCGGCGGGTTGGCGCGGATCCAGCCAGCGAGCTGCGACGCGAACGCCCGCGCGTAGCGCGTGTCGCGCGAGTAGGCGTACGCCTGGCCGAGCGTCACGAAGTGTTGATGGCGGTTGAGCTCCCAGAGCAGCTTGTAATCGCCCACCACGTCGGGATCGAGGTAGTCGATGCGGCTCCAGTGGCGCATCGGCGCGCGCGTACCCGTGGACGGATCGCGATGCCAGTCGATCGGCGTCCCCACCGACACGCGCTCGTGGCCCAGCAGATCGAACACGCCGTCCACCGCGCGATCGGCGCGGCAGCGCGTCCCCGCCTCGGCGTCCGGACGTGCACGCCGGAGCAGCGAGACCGTCGTGCGCACGTCGCGCATTCCGGGGAGCACGCCGGCGGCGAGCCGCGTGCGTGCCGCCGTGACGATCCGGCTGACGTCGCCGCGCAGCTCGCGTGACACCCCATGCGGCATGCTCCGCGTCGTCTCCGCGCCGTTGCCGAGCGCGATGCCCATGCGCTCCCGGAAGCTGCTCAGCACCTGGGCGCCGCGCACGCGGAGCTCGGCGGGCAGCGCCGTCACCGTCCGACGCCGCTGCGTCGGATCCTCCAGCCTGACGCCCCGCCTCATCGCGTGCTCGCTTCGGGCAGCAGTCCCGCCTCGTCCTGCGCCGAGTCCTGCGCCACCG
This sequence comes from Gemmatimonadaceae bacterium, assembly GCA_045804245.1. Taxonomy (GTDB): domain Bacteria; phylum Gemmatimonadota; class Gemmatimonadetes; order Gemmatimonadales; family Gemmatimonadaceae; genus AG11. The sequence goes on from JBJMNN010000247.1 coordinate 13,785, forward strand.
TCTCCACCGCCACGGCGTCCCGCGCCTGCACGAGTCGACGATACAGCGCGGCCCACCTGTGACTCACCGAGGACCAGGTGTACAGCTGGTCCACGTCTCGCAGTCCCTCCGCGATGACGCGCTGGGCGAGCGCGGGATCCTCGAGCAGACGCAGCGCTGCCGCGGCGAGCCCCTCATGGTCGCCGCACTCCACCAGCAGGCCGTTCCGCTCGTGCTCGACGACGTACGGGATTCCGCCGGCCCCCGTCGTCACGACGGGAAGACCGCACGCGAACGCCTCGATGATCGAGTTCGGCATGTTGTCGATGTCCGACGCGTTGAGGTACACGTCGGCCTGGTCGTACCAGCGGCCCATCTCCGTCGGCGGCACGGCGCCGACGAATTCGACATTGCGCAGCGCCAGAGCACGTGCCGTCTCGTGCACGTGCGCGCGCTCCGGCCCGTCGCCGATCACGATCAGCCGCGCGTCGGGCATGCGCTCCTGAATGACGGCGAACGCGCGCAGGACGCATGGCACGTTGTACAGCGCTTGGAAGTTCCGGTTCGACAGAAATACCGGGCGCAGCGACGTGCGCCGCCGGAATCGCACGGCGTCCGGGTCGACGAAGTTGGAGATCGATTCAGCCCGGACGCCGAAGCGCGCGAACACGTCGACCAGGTACCCGGACGGCGTCACCACGGCGTCCGCGCGGTGCAGCGTCGGAGTCGCCGTCCTGGGCCAGCGTTGCAGGTGATCCTCCGCCTCGCCACTGCGGTAGTTCACGACCACGCGCTTGCCCAGCCACTTGCCGATCAGGATCGCCGGCGTCGGTGCGAGCAGGAACGACCAGTACGACGCGCTGAACACGTGTACCACGTCGTACCGCGGCAGTCTGCGAAACAGCGATGCGACGTATGCGATCGACGTCGCCACCGTGCGGACGTACTTCACCCGCTGCAGCAGCCGGAGCAGGGCATTCGTGCGCGGATCGTGGGGCAGGAAGTCCACCTCGAGTCCCGGCACCGCGTTCAGGCGCTCGAGCAGCCGCTGCGCCGCCACCGCCTGGCCGCCGAGGATGCTCAGCGACGGCGCGACGATGCACACGCGGATCGGTCTGTCTGCCGGCGAGGTGCTCATCGGCTCACTCATCCACCGACGCCGGTATGCGCGCGACGTGCGCGCTGGCCTTGCGCGCCATGAAGAACCCGCTCATCCCCGTCATCCACCCCTCGACGTCGAGCGGCGAGAGGAACGACGTGTCCACGAGCCGCGGCAACAGCAGCGGATCGCTCCGCGGCGACGCGAGCCCCGGGTCGCACGTCGTCGCCGTCGTCACCCCCGCCTCGCGCAGCCAGGGGAGGAACTCCGGGCGGTAGATGCCGCTCGGATAGCAGAAGTGGTGCGCTACCCCGTCTCGGATCCGCTCGATCCGCGCACGGTTGTCCGAGATCTCGCGCAGAAACAACGCACGGTCGTTCGGCGTGCGGTGCCGGTGCGTGTGCAGCTCGACGTCGATGCCGTCTCGCGCCACTTCGGCCGCCTCCTCGCGCGTCATGACCGTGAGCATCCGCTTCGCGCGGATCGCCTCGTAGTTCACGCCGAGGAGATCGCCCAGCCGCTCCGCCCACGTGGTCCGCTCCTGCGCCGTGAGCTGCTCGCGATCCGCGTACGCCAGGATGTCGCGCTTGGCGCGCGCGCGGCCCGCGGCGTCCGAGAGCTGCCAGGGCATCGACGTGCCGAACAGCGGCGTCACATCGGGCTGTGGCATGCGCGTGCGCGCGCGCCAGAGCATGTACGAGCACAGCAGACCGAAGATCGGCTGGTCGTAGTCGGAATAGTACGTCGTGAGGTACACCGTGGCCGGGAATCCGAACTGTCGCAGCAACGGCCACGCGCGAGCGTGGAAGTCGTACATGCCGTCGTCGAACGTGAGGACGACGCTGCGCGGCGGCAGTGATCCCTCGTAGAGCCGTCGCACCGCCTCGCCCAGCGGCAGGATGTTGTAGCCGCCATCGCGCAGCATGCGGAGGCGCGACTCGAGCAGGGCCGGGCTCATCGAGTAGGCCCCCGACCACTCGTGCTCGTCGTCGATCGAGATGCTGTGGTAGCACAGGATCAGGAGCCGACGCTGGCGCCACGCACTGTCGCGCACGCCGCTCAACAGCCCGAACCGCGACGACGCGCCGAGCACGCGCCGCTTCACGACGACGGTCAGCGGTGGCGCAGGGACCGAGACGCTCGGCGCGGCGCCGGCGCGGGACTCGGTCGCGTCCGACGACGGCGACTCGCGGACGACCTGCTCCGGCGTCGTCATGCGTGCCACACGTCCCACCGCCCGCGAGCGCCGTTTGCCGTGGCGCGCACGGTGGCCACCTGCAGGAGGATGCTGGACACCACAGCGCTGCGGAGCGCGCGGAATGGGCGCGAGCGAAGTTGCAGCGCGGCGACGAACGCCACCATCGCTGCCAGCAGCCACCCGAGGCCGATGCGCTGCCCGACCGCCGCGATCGCCCAAGCGACGCACACCAGCAGCCAGTACGGCGTGAGGAGCCGCAGCAGCTTGTGCGTCACGAACTGCAGCCAGACGGGATTTCGCAGTGGTGTCAGCGTCTGGGGAAGCCAGGCGCACAGCTGCAGCACCCCCGTGAGCGTGCGCACCTTGCGGCGGTACTCGTTGCCGTCCGTCGTCGCGCGGGTCTCGTACGCTCGCGCTTCGTCCACGAACGCGATGCGCTGTCCGCGCAGCACGAGCTGCATCGGGACGTACAGGTCGTCCAGGATCAGCCCAGCCGGCAGCGGTGTCCAGAGCGCGCGATGCATCGCATAGATCGCACCCGTCACGCCGATCGCCGAATGCACGTCCGCCTCGCGTCGCCGCAGCCAGCGCTCGAGCGACCAGTAGAGCCGGAGCGGGAGCGCCGGTGCCTTCGCTCCCGCTGCGAGCTCGAGCCGGCCCGAGGCGGCGCCGACCCCGGGACGCATCAGTGCCCGAACGAGCAGGGCGACGGCACCGGGCCCGAAGCGCTGTCCGCTGTCGGCGAACAGCAACACGTCCCCGCGCGCCGCGCGCACGCCGGCGTTCAACGCAGCCGCCTTGCCTCCCGGCTCGTCGCCGCGAACGACGAGCACCCGCGTGGCATCCGCGCCGCTCCACGACGCCATCGGCTCCGTCGTGCGAGCATCGTACGCCACCACCACGTCGAGCAGCGACGCGGGATACTCGGTCCGCAGCAGGTCGTCGACCCGATCCCGCACCGCAGTCGCGTCGGCGCGGGTCGCTACGATGGCGGTGACGTGAGGTAGAGCTATGGGCGCGCGACCCTCACGCGCCTCGCCGCGCCGCATCACGGCTGCGACGAGACCCACGAGGGCGGGGTACACCGCCCACACGGCGAGAATGCACGACAGCGAAACCAGCGCCGCGAGACTCAGCATCTCGCAGAGCGAAGCGCCGTCGCTTCGACCCGATGTGTCACGCGACCTGGCTGGCCACGCTCAGGCGCGGCGCGTCGTGAGGGGATGAAGCGTTCGCGCGGAACCAGTCCCACGTACGGCGCAGTCCCTCGCGCAATCCGATCTCCACCTCGTAGTCGAGCAATCGTTTCGTGCGCTCCAATCCGGCGAGCGAATCGCGCACGTCGCCGGCGCGCGGCGCCACCGACTGGCACACGAGGGCGCGACCCGTGACATCGCGGATCAGCGACGCGAGCTGCTGAAGCGAGGTGCGCTCGCCCGCGCCGACGTTCACTGGATAGCCCGAAATGATCTCCGCGGGCCTCGTCCCGGCCAGGATGTTGGCCTGCACCACGTTCGTCACGTAGGTGAAGTCGCGGGTCTGCTCGCCGTCGCCGAAGATCGTCGCCGGCCGGCCCTCGAGCGCCGCGGCCATGAACAGCGGGATGACCGCGGCGTACGCCGACGCCGGGCTCTGACGCGGGCCGAACACGTTGAAGTAGCGCAGCGCCACTCCTTCGATCAACCCGCCCCGCGCGTACGCCAGCACGTACTGTTCGCTCGCGAGCTTCGACGCGGCGTACGGGGAGCGCGGCAGCGGCTCGACGCTCTCCACCTTCGGCAGCTCCGGCGTGTCGCCGTACACCGAGCTGGAGCTCGAGTACACGATCCGCCGCACCCCCGCCTTGACGGCCGCCTGCAGCAGGTGGACGGTCGCGTTCACGTTCGCGTCGTGCGATCCCCATGGATCCTTCAGCGACCGCGGCACACTCGGCAGCGCGGCCAGATGGTAGATCACGTCGACACCGTCGACGGCGCGCACCGCGTCCGCCGGCTCGCACAGATCGCCGAGCTGGAAATCGATCCGATCCGCGACGTGAGCCACGTTGTCGCGGCTCCCGGTCGACAGATTGTCGACTACGCGCACCTCGTGACCGAGCGCCAGCAGGCGATCGACGACGTGCGAGCCGATGAAGCCGGCGCCCCCCGTGACGAGGCAGCGCGATGGGTGAGTGGACAAGAGTGCTCCGGGGCTACGGTCTGATGGGTACGATGAGAGCGCCGGTGTGGCCATCATCCCGGCGTTGTGCTCGTCCGCCCGGCTGCAGCACTGGGTAGCGATCGAGCAGGTGTTCCGCCCTGAGGTTCAGCAACGCACATACCCCATGGCCGCCCCCTCGAGCCACGAACGGCAGGGCGGCAAGCCGAGTATGCAAGCCGGTGCGCGGCAAGCCATTACCACAAAGCAACGAATGCGCCACGAAGTCCTGGCTCGGAGACAGCCCCAGGGGCCTGTCGCGGTGCCGCCACACCACCTGTTGGCACCTGCGATCGGCGCGTACTGACAATCTAGAAGCACCTCGCGCGCAATGGACGCTCACGGGCTGATCATGCTCCCGACGGACCGCAGCAGGCCGAAGCTGTGCTGGAGAAAGCGCCGCGCGGCAGAGGTCCGCGTGTTCCTCATGCCACCGGGCACCCGCACCCATTCCTCCGTGTCCAGCCACGGCCGCGACGGGCCATGGCCCTGCGCGCGCGGCCGGACTCCCAGGGTCCAGAGCGCGCGCGACAACGACACGGAGCTCACGAGGAGATCCGGATTGGGCAGCGCGTGTTCGGCGAAGTACCGGGTGAGCGCGCGCAGTACCCGCTCGGGAAGGCGTGGCGAAAGCTGCGCCAGCACGTCGGGTGGGAGCTGCACGCCCGCCAGATCTCGCGCCAGCCGCAGAGTCCAGTAGCAGCACGTCGCGCCGCGTGCCGCGCGCGCCTTCCGAACCAGTGTCGGCCAGTCGAACGAGGAGCTGGCAAGTATGCGCTCCAGGTCGCGCAGCGTACGGAACGCGCCGAACGTCATCTCGTGCGACCACGCGAAGTGCAGCGCCGCGTGCAGCAGCTGATCCTCCGGACTCGGCACGTACGCCGGATGCCCGCTGATCGTGAGGCGCCGCGAGCCCTCCCACAACTGCTCCGGTGGAAGCTTGAACGGCGCCTGGTGCGTGAACAGTGCCGTATGCAGCTCGAGACCGATCTGCAACCCGTCCGCATCCTCGAGCGGCGACAGATGCTGATGCTCCGCGTAGCTGCGCTCTTCGGGCACGTCCCGTCGTCGCGCCCAACCGTTCTCCAGCGCGAGATCCCTCGCGCGCAACGCGACCTCGGGCCGCACCAGGAGATCGATGTCTCCCATCGGGCGGTCGGTCGGTCGCGCGTACGCCGAGTGTGCGAGCCCTGCGCCCTTCAGCAGGAGGACGTCGATGTCGTGCGCCGCGTAGAGCGCGAGCAGCATCACGAGCCGGTCGTGCAGCGACGACAGCTGGAACTCGGAGACGAGCGCGAGTCGCTGCAGGTTCGACAGCTCCGCGGGCAGCGGACCGCGGATCGGCGTCCTCGCCAGCTGCTCGTTCAGCCCTGCGACCGCACGCTCGCGCGCGGCGAGGTGCATGAGACGCTCCCACCGGATCGGGCGTTCGACCACCGCCCGCAGCGCCTGCTGTCCGGCGGCTCCCGAGTTCGTCAGCGCGATGAGCGCCGACTCCGCGGGCAGCTGCGCTAGCAGCATCGTGTCGCCGGGGAAGTCTGCGTCGCTCATGCCGACATCGTGTTGACGATCGCTGCCGCCGCCGACCCGCGCACTGCCGGAGCGAGGGGCGACGCGTGCGCCAGTCGACCTTCGGCGAGCGCGCCGAGCCAGATCTCGAGGGCGATCAGCCGCCACAGCATGTGGCTGTGGTCGCGCCGGCCGGCGCGATGCTCGCTCACGAGACGAACGACGGCGTCACGGTCCACATAGGGCGCGATCCGCGAAGCGGGTTCGAGCAGCGTGTCGAGCCTGTGGCGCAGATCTTCGCGGAACCAGCGAGCGAGCGGCACGCCGAATCCGTGCTTCGGATGCGCGAGCACGCGTGGCGGCACCAGGCCCGTGATGGCCTGGCGCAGCAGCCATTTTCCGACGCCGTCGCGATGCTTCATCCGGCTCGGCAGCGCCATCGCGAGCTCCACGATGTGATGGTCGAGCAACGGCACGCGCGCCTCGAGCGACACCGACATGCTCATGCGATCGACCTTCGTCAGAATGTCCCCAGGCAGGTAGGTCGTCAGGTCGACCGCCGTCATCTGGGCGAGGAGATCCCGGCCCGCTACCGGAGAGAACGCCGCCGAGAGCAGCGCATCCATCGGAGGGATGCCCGCCGCCAGCGATGCGCTCAGCATCCCGCCCTCGCGCACGGTGGCCGGCACGGCCACCGTCGCCGCATATCGCCCCTGCAGCGTGCGCGACATGTCCAGCAACCGGTGCCGTCCGCGCGCGCCCTGCGGCAGGTGCGCTGCCACGCGCCCGAGCGCGGCGCGGACGATCTCCGGCAGCTGGTGTCGTGAGAGCAGCTCGGCGTAACGAGTGTAGCCGCCGAACAGCTCGTCGCCGCCGTCGCCGGACAGCGCCACGGTCACCTGCTCGCGGGCCATCTGTGACACGAGAAAAGTCGGCAGCGCTGACGAGTCGCCGAACGGCTCGTCGAACCCGGTGATCACCGAGTCCACCAGACTGTCCGCGTCCGGGCGCACGATCAGCTCCGTGTGTTCGGTGCCGATCTCGCGCGCAACGAGCGCTGCGTGCGGCGCCTCGTTGTGCGACGTCTCCTCGAACCCGATCGAGAACGTTTTCACGCGCCCCGGCACGAGCTGCGCCATCTGCGCCACGACGGTCGACGAGTCGATCCCTCCCGAGAGAAATGCACCGAGTGGCACGTCCGACTCGAGGTGCAGCGCGACTGATTCGCGCAGCAGCGCGCGCAATGCGTCGACCGCCTCGCCGTCGTCGATGTCGGCACGCTCGGGGCGGAGTGGCGACCAATACGGTTCCGTGCGAAGCGCGCCGCCGGGTTCCCACGTGAGCCGGTGACCCGCAGGAAGCTTTCGTACCCCGTCGAAGATGCAGTGCGTCTCGGGGACGTAGCCGAACGTCAGATACTGCGCGATGGCCTGTGTGCTCACCCGAGCCGTGAACTCGGGCATCGCCAGCAGGGAGCGAAGCTCCGACGCGAAGGCCAAGCCATCTGCATGCTCCCAGTAGTAGAGCGGCTTGATGCCCACGCGGTCGCGCGCGATGAGCAGGCGATGGCGGCGCGTGTCCCACAGCGCAAAGGCGAACATGCCGCGCAGCGCATCCACGACGCGGTCGCCCAGGTCTTCGTAGAGGTGGACGATGACCTCGGTGTCGCTCAACGTCGCCAGCGCGTGGCCGCGCGCGACGAGCTCTCGGCGCAGCTGGCGATGGTTGTAGATCTCCCCGTTGAACACGAGCTGGATCGTGCCGTCCTCGTTGCTCATCGGCTGCTGACCCATCGCGGGATCCATCACGCTGAGCCGCCGCATGCCGAGCGCCACCTCGGGGGCGACGTATCGCCCCTCCTCGTCGGGACCGCGGTGCACGATCGCCGCGCACATCGCGCGCAGCGACCCCTCGCGTTCCCGCTCGCCGCCTGCGCGTCCAGCGAAGCCCACGATTCCGCACATGCCCGTTTACCTCGCCGCGGGCATCGGTGGGCCGGCCTGCATCAGGTGGATCGCCTGCGCGCGACGGGCCGCTGCGCTTGTCGCCGCTTCGCGCTTCATCAGCTCGACGATGCTCCACATCGTGACGACGTGCAGCACGAGGAACGACACGTGCGCCAGCGAGCCGAAGATCGCCGCGATGAAAAACCCGATGAGGCCGATCTCCATCGCGTACACCGTCTGCGCCGTCAGCGGCCGCTTCTTCTTCAGCTTTCGCCGAGACGTATCGATCGCGATGAATGTCGTGAGGTAGGTCGAGACGAAGATGATCAGGCCCACGAACCCCGTCTCGGCCGTCACGTTGAGGTAGGTGCTGTGCGTGTCACGCCGCCCCTGTGCCGTTGGGTTGAACTGTGGCCGCGTCGCCGCGAGCTCGTGCTCGCGCGGATACACACCGAGGCCGACGCCAGCCACCGGATGCTCGCTGATGATCAGTCGCGCCACCTTCCAGATCTCGTAGCGCTGCTCCGCTGATCCTTCCTCGTCGGCGGCCGCGACATTGCCGGTCGACTCGATGTTCCTGAGCGCGAACACGCGATCCAGCACATTGCTCGGCGCGACGAAGATGAGAACCGCCGAAACCAGCACCGCGATGCCGATTGCCCGGCCGCGTCTGCGCTGCCCCCAGAGCGCGAAGAGCAGGAACACGGCGAATCCGAGGAACGCGCCGCGCGACTTCGTCAGGAGGATTAGCAGCGGTACCACGACGAGACCGAGACGTGTGCCCAGTCGCGCCGGTCCCTTCGCCTCCAGCGCATTCAGGCCGAGCGCCATCGACAGCTGCAAGATGCAGAACGCGGCCAGATCGTTCGGGTTCGAGAAGATGTAGTTCCAGATCGCGCGGCCGTACAGGTTTTCGTGATAGAGATAGTAGTTGAAGAACGCGCCGCGCACGGGATAGAACGCGAAGCATGCCAGCCAGAACACGAGGAAGAAGCGAATCTGCTGCCGTGTGCGCAGCGCGTTCGCCGCGACGAGCGCGATCAGCCACAGCTTCAGCATCAGGTCGAGCCTGTTGAACACGATCGCCGGGTAGCTGCTCACGGCCAGTCCGACCGTTCCCCACAACAGCAGGATTCCCAATCCCCTGAGCAGTCCCGGTACGCGAATCGGCTCCTTCATCGTCAGCAATCCGATGAGGGCGAACACGATCGAGACGTCGCCGATCGGAAAGCGGTACGTCGTGATCGCGTAGATGTAGCCGAGGAATCCGACGTACGTGAGCGTCCACTGCACGCCGCGCCACGGCCAGCGTTGCGACGACACCTCGGGCGGCAGTGCGCCAACGGCGGTGCCCGGCGGAAGCGCCGCGGCCGGAGGAGGCGCCGAAGGGCGCGGGACGTGCGCGGGCCACAGTCCACCTCCCGCCAGCCCGGCGCCGATCGGTCGATCCGGCGTCGTCATGCGCCCGCCCGCCCGGCGAGCCGGGTGTAGAGTTCCTCGACCTGGTTGATCACGGCGTCCGCGCTGTATCCGGCGCGTGCGGCTGCACACCCCGCGTTGCCCAGCTTCGTTCGCAGCGCCGGTTCCGTGTAGAGCCGAAGGATCGCATCTGCCAGCCGCGACGGGTCGCTCGGCCGGACCAGCAGGCCGGTCGTGCCCTGCCGGATGGCGTCAGGAGTCCCGCCGACGTCGGTTGCGACGACCGGCCGTGCCGCCGCCATCGCTTCGAGCACCGAGTTGGGAAACGCTTCCGACGTCGAGCAGAGCACCGAAACGTCGAACAGCCCGTGCAGATTCGGTGGCTGGGTGCGCTCTCCGGCGAGATGGACGATGTCCCGGATTCCGAGCGAATCGGTCAGCGCCTCGATCGCTCGCCGCTCGGGCCCCTCGCCAACCAGAACGCAGTGCAGCGCCGGAATGTCCTGGCGCAGCGACGCGATCGCGCGCATGAGCGTCGCGTGATCCTTCACTGGCGACAGCCGGGCCACGATACCCACGACGAACGCGCCCTCCGGCACACCGATCTCGTCGAGCATGCGCCGGCGATCTTCTGGTGAGATCGGCTCGAACGCCTGCGGATCGAGGAAGTTCGGGATCGTGACGATCCGTGATGCTGAAACCCCAGCCTCGGTCTCGACGAGCCGTGACACGCTCGGGCTGTTCGCCAGGACCCGGCTCGCGAAACGGTACGCCACGTGGTTCGCCCGGAGGATTCTCCCCTGGAGATGCGGCGAATACCACGATCGGCGGCTCGCGATCACGCCCGGCACGCCGGCGAGGCGCGCGCACAGCGTTCCATACACACTGGTGTACGCGTCGTGGCTGTGCACGACGTCCGCTCGCTCGCGACGAAAGTGCCGGACCAGGCGTACCGCCTGCTGAATCGCGCCGAGTCCCAGGAGGCTCGTCATCGGAAATGTGTGCACCGGGATCCCGGCGTCCTTGTATCGCGCCATCAGTGGTCCACTGTCCCGGATGCACACCACGGAGATGGAAAACCGCCGCCGGTCCAGCCGCTCCGCAGTGCGAAGTGCGTTCAGCTCCGTTCCTCCCACCTGCATGTTGTCTATACAGTAAACGACCCGGATCGGGTCACCCGGCGATCGAGCGGCCAAGTGTGCCTCGCGGACGCGACATTGTTTGATGGACGACCGACAGGCGCATACCGCACCGGCGATCTGAGCGGCCGGCGCACGGAAGCGGACACCGGCACTAACGCAACTCCAGCGCCGCACGTCGGATGACCGTCCCACGTGCCAGCCATCTTAACGTAGCACGCGCAAGCGACGTCGAGCCCGCTTGCGCGTCCATTGCGTAGAGGCACTGGGATTACGACGCCTGATGGCTTTCCTTTCTCCCACGCCGGGAACCCGCCGCAGACGCGCAACGACGTGTGGTGGCAGCGGCACAATTGACGCAGGCTAACCGGGCGAGCGAACCAGCTTCGCGTCGTCTAAAATATTGTCGGCCATGAGCTTAGTTCGGTACGTCACTCCGCGCTTCTTCTTGCTCCCGGTTCTGCTGCACGGGCCGCGCACCGGTCGGTGCGGCCCCATAACTCTTCGAGCGTAGCGTCCACTCGATGAATTCCGATACCACGCTCACCCGCCGAGAGCTCAGCGTGATCGTCGGCAGCCTGGATGCCGCCGGAACGATCCGGGACTGCCTGTCGGCGCTTCGAGCTGCCTGCGAGGGCATCGACGCGGAGATCCTCGTCGCGGATGCCTCGGCCGACGAATCGGCACGCTTGGCGCGCGAGGCGTTGCCGGCCGCGCGAGTGCTGTCCCTTCCCGCGGGAACCCTCGTACCGGTGCTCTGGGGAGCGGGCCTTCGCGAGGCACGGGGCAGGGTGGTCGCGTTCACCATCGCCCAGTGCGTGGTGGATCGCGGATGGGCTCGGGCACTCCTCGACGGCATCCGGGGCGGTGCGGCGGGCGTCGGCGGCCGGATTGGCGTCCGGCAGGACACGAGCGCCACCGGGCGAGCCACCTTCTATCTGCGCTACTCCGCCTGGCTGTCGGTACCCGATGGGCCGGCGGTCGAGATTGCCGGCGACAACGCTGCATACGACCACGAGTCCCTTCGCGCCGTTGGTGACTGGGGCGGAGGACCTTTCTGGGAAGTGGAGGCGCATGCTCGCTTCCGCGCCACCGGCCGAACGCTCGTCATTCATCCGGGCGCCACCGCCTGGTTCACGGACGACACCGCCCTTCGCACGATGGCCGCCCGGCGCTTCGCCCATGGGCGCCACTCGGGATCGTTTCGTGTCCGGAACGGTGTTCGCACCCGATGGCAGATGGTGTTGGGAGCTCCGCTGGTGCCCTTCGTGTTGCTCGTGCGGGTCGCCCGGCGCGTCGCCCGCGCCCCCGGACACATGCAGGGGTTCGTTTCGTCGGTAGGCGCGTTTCTTGTCCTCGCTACCGCCTGGGCGGCGGGAGAGGCAATCGGGGGGTTCACGGCGGGAGCGGAGATGCGCGAAGCGCTGAGGATGGCATGACGGTTTCCAGCCCACGATCATCCGACGGCACCGGGCGGCTGCGGTCGTTCGCCGTTCCGCACGTATCGGTCGTCGTTGCGTCCAACCGATCGCGTGCACTGCTCGACGACTGCCTCGCGGCGCTGCTCGACCAGTGTGAGCGCGCTCGCGCCGAGTTGATCGTCGCGCGCGACGACGATGAGGAGGGGCTCGCGGCGCTCGCTGCGGCGTATCCCTCGGTGCGCGTCGTGCCCGTCACGCGCGGCGCGACGATCCCCGAATTGCGCGGCGCCGGCATGCGGAAGGCCACGGGCGACATCGTCATGCTCACCGAGGACCACTGCGTTCCGGGTCCGCGCTGGGTCGAAGAGCTCTGCCTCGGCGTCGACAACGTCGCCGAGATCGCGGGGGGCGGGATGGACAATGCCCAGCGAAAGCGCGCCGTCGACTGGGCGGCGTATTTCTCGGAGTACGGTCTGTTCGCCACGACGCGGAGCGACACCGACGGCGCGATGCAGCTGACTGGCGCCAACGTCGCCTATCACCGCTCGATCGTCGGCGACGTGATCGCCTGGGCGAGCGCGGGCGAGTGGGAGAACGTGGCGCACGAGCGGCTGCGCGCGCGCGGCAGCTCACTGCACTTCGTCGACTCCGCGCCCGTCTATCAGAACAAGACCTACGAGTTCTGGGACTTCTGCCGCGATCGCTATGAGCACGGGCGCGACTATGCGCGCACGCGACTCGTCGAGGAGGCCGGTGCGCGACGCTGGTTGCTCACCGCCGTGACGCCGCTGCTACCCCTCGTCATCCTCAGCCGTGTGGCGCGCGCCGCTGCGCCCACGCGGTGGGGCGCGTTCCTCAAGGCATTGCCTGTCACGCTCGCGTTCGTGACCGCATGGTCGATCGGCGAAGCGATCGGGTACATCAGCGGTCCCGCTCCAGCCTCCGGCGGTGGCGATGCCCGCTGAGCTGTCGGTCGTCGTACCGGCCGTCAACACGCTCGACGACGTGATCGGCTGTCTTACCGCGCTCGAAGCACAAACGGACGCCCAGCTCGAGGTCCTCCTCGTCGATCGACTCGGCAACGGGGTGCGCACGGCGGTTGCGCGCCGCTTTCCGCAGGCTCGGCTCATTCCCGTCCCGCGCGAGACGACGATTCCCCGCATGCGCGAGATCGCCTTCGAGCAGGCGACCGCCGATGCCGTGGCCGTGATCGAGGATCACGTGATCGTGCCGCCTGGATGGGCTCGAGCCCTGCTCGATGCTCGCCGTGAGACGGGCGCAGTGGTGGGCGGCTCGATCGACAATGCGGCCCGGTCCTCCGTCGTCGATTGGGCTGCCTTCCTGTGTGAGTACAGCCACTGCCTCACTCCGCTTCCCTCCGGTCCGACGAACGGGCTGCCGGGGAACAACGTCATCTACGACCGAACGCTGCTGCAGCGATACCGTGACACGATCGCCGCCGGCAAGTGGGAGAATTACCTGCATGATGCCATGCATCGGGACGGCGTGCCGATGGTGCTCCGGCCGGATATCGGCGTCGGTCACAAAAAGCATTACACTGTGTGGGAGTACCTGTCGCAACGATTCCTGTACGCGCGCTCCTACGCTGGAGAGCGCGTGAAGGGCATGCCGCTCTCCAAACGCTTCGCCTACGGCGCGGCGGCGTTCGCGCTGCCACCGCTGCTGATGTCTCGCACGGTGGCACGCGTGCTCGCGAAACGACGGTATCGCATGCAGCTCCTGCTCTCCATCCCGCTGCTGGTGTTGTTCATCGCTTCGTGGACGGCCGGTGAGATCGTCGGATACTGGTTCGGCCCGGCCGACTCGTTGAGCCGCGTATGCTGATCGACGCTCCCGGGACGTCGGAGTCGGCGTGAGCGCCGCGCTGCGAATCGGCGTGGACGCGGCGTGCCTCGCCAACGGGCGTGGTTACGGACGCTTCACGCGCGAGCTCCTCGCCGCGCTCGTCGAGAGCGCACGCGAGCATCAGTTCGTCCTCTACGCCGATCGCGCGTCGGCCACGTCGGTCGACCTCGACGCGCCGAACGTGCGCGTCGTCCACGTGGCGCAGAACGTCTCCCCGGCGCACGCCGCAGCGGCGGACGGATATCGTTCTCCGGCGGACATGTTCCGCCTTACCCGCGCTGTGTGGCGGGATCGGCCGGACGTGTTCTGGTCACCCTCCGTCTACACTTACTTCCCGCTCCCGCCGGGACAGCCCTCGTTGATCACGATCCACGACACGATCACCGAGCGCTTCCCGGAGCTCACCATGCCGACGCGCCGCGCGCGACTGTTCTGGAAGGCGAAGGTGCAGCTCGCGCTCTGGCAGGCGACGCTCGTGCTGACGGTCTCCGACTTCGCGGCGGCTGAGATCGAGGAGATGCTTGGCGTGTCGCCCGATCGCCTCCGCGTTGCCGGCGAGGCCGCGGCACGCACCTTCCGGCCGAGCACCGCACGCGAGGCGGCCGATGCGGCGCGGGCGGTCGGTGTACCGGCGGGCGCCCCGTGGTTCACCTACGTGGGCGGCTTCACCCCGCACAAGCACGTCGACCACATCGTGCGCGCGCACGGCGTCCTCGTCAGCGAGGCCCTCCAGCGTGGCGACCCTGTGCCGTACCTCGTGCTGGTCGGCACCACCAGCGCCGACAACTTCCACGGCGTCGGCGCCGGGATCAACGAAGCGATCGCGGAGTGTGGCACGTCCGAGGTCGTGCGGTGGACGGGCTTCATGCCTGACGAGACGCTCCGCCATCTGCTGACCGGCACGCGTGCGCTGCTGCTTCCGTCGGAGAACGAGGGATTCGGTCTTCCCGCCGTCGAAGCCGCGGCGTGCGGCGCGCCTGTCGTCGCGACGACGGCCAGTCCTCTGCCGCATCTGCTCGAGGGGGGCGGATACTTCATCGCGCCCGGCGACGGCGAGGCGCTCGTCGTCGGCATGCGCGCCCTGCTAGACGAAGGTGAGCGCGACCGTCGCGGGCGCATCGCGCTCGAGCGCGCGGCCCGCCTCACCTGGCGCGCCAGCGCGCGCGCCACGCTCGCCGCACTGCACGATGTCGCGACGCTCGCCCGTCGCGCGGCACCTGTCCCTGCCGTCTCGTGACGCCGCTTCGCTTCTGCATGGTCACCACGTTCTATCCGCCGCGCAGCTTCGGCGGGGATGCCATGGCCGTGCAGACGCTCGCACGCGCGCTCGTGCGGGCCGGACATCATGTCACCGTCGTCTGCGACGACGACGCGTATCGCGCGCTCTCGGGCAACAACGCTCCGGTCCCTCCCGAGATCGACGACGGTGTCGTCGTGCACCGCCTGGCCAGTCGCCTGGGCGCGATCGCCGTCGGGCTCACCCAGCAGACCGGCCGGCCGATCGTGCACGGTGCGATGCTGCGCCGGATACTCGACGGCGGGCGCTTCGACGTCATCCACTATCACAATCTCTCGCTCGTCGGCGGCCCCGCCGCCCTCGCGTTCGGGAGCGGAGTGAAGCTGTACACCGCGCACGAGCACTGGCTCGTCTGTCCCACGCACGTCCTGTGGCGTTATCGCGCCGAGCCCTGCCCGGCGCGGCAGTGCACGCGGTGCCAGCTGAGTTACGGCCGTCCGCCGCAGTTGTGGCGGCACACCAGCTTCCTCGAGCGGCAGCTCGATCACGTCGATGCCTTCATCGCGCTGAGTCGCTTCAGTCGCGACAAGCATCGTGAGTTCGGTTTTCCGCGCGACATGGAGGTGCTCTCGGGGTTCGTGCGTGATCCCGGCCCGCCGCAGGAAGCCTCGGCGTCCTCTTCGGAGCGTCCGTATTTTCTCTTCGTCGGACGCCTCGAGTCCATCAAAGGGCTTGAGGACGTGATCGACGCCTTCGCCACGTTCGACGTCGCCGACCTCGTCGTCGCGGGCGAGGGCACCGAGCGCCCGGGCCTCGTCGCGCGCGCTGCGGGTAACCCGCGTGTGCGCTTCGTCGGCTTCCAGTCCGGCAGCGAACTGTCGCAGCTCTACACGGGCGCACAGGCGGTGATCGCGAGCTCGCGCGGATTCGAGACCTTCGGCCTCTCCGTGATCGAAGCCTACAGCCGCGGCGTGCCCGTGCTCGCGCGGCGCATGGGGTCGTACCTGGAGCTCGTCGAGAATACCGGGGCGGGGGAGACCTTCACGGATGTCGTGGGATTGCAGGCAGCGATGCACCGCGTCCTCGCCGACTCCGCCCGCCGGCGCGTGATGGGTGCCGCTGCCTATGCGTGCTTCCGCGCCTCGTTCAGCGAGGACGTCGTGCTGCCGCGCTACGTCGCGCTCGTGGAACGGTTCCTCTCGCGTCACGCCGCCGCACCGGCGCTGCCCATGCACGCCGCACCGGTCCACGTATGAAGGCGATCCTCACCTATCACTCGGTGGACGAGACGAGCTCGGTGATCTCGATCGACGAACGGACCTTCCGCCGTCACGTGCACTGGCTCGCCTCGGGGCGCGTGCGCGTCGTGCCACTCGACGTGCTCGCGACGCTCCCGGATGACGTCGACGCGATTGCCATCACGTTCGACGATGGTCTCGAGAGCTTCGGCCGGATCGCCGCACCCGTGCTTCGCGAGCATGGACTGCCGGTCACGCTGTTCGTCGTCACCGACGCCGTCGGATCGACCAATGTCTGGCGCGGCCAGCGCGACACAGGCATCCCCGTGTTCCCGCTGCTCGATTGGGACGCACTCGGCCGCCTGGCCGCGGACGGCGTCGCCCTTGGCGCGCACACGTGCACGCATCTCGATCTCGCGTCGGCTGATCCCGATGCGGCCGTCCGCGAGATCGTCGGCTCCAGGACGCGTCTCGCGCGCGAGCTGGGCGTCGACGCCACGACGTTCGCGTATCCCTACGGCGGAGTGAGCATCGCGGCACGGAACATCGTCGCGCGCGAGTTCCGCTACGCCGTGACGACGCGACTCGCCACCCTCGCGCCACACGACGATCCGGCGCTGCTGCCACGGCTCGACAGCTACTATCTGCGCGCCGCGGGAACCCTGGAGGCGTGGGGGACCGCGCGCTTCCGTATGCGCATGGGCCTCCTCGCCGGAGCGCGCTCCGTTCGTGGATCCCTTACCCGGAGCCTCGCGCGATGACGCCCGACCATCCGTATCTCTCGGTCATCGTCCCGGTGAAGAACGGGCACACCGTGCTGCCGCGCATGCTCGACATGCTGAGCCGCAGCGAGCTGCCGCGCGAGACGTGGGAGCTCATCGTCATCGACGATGGAAGCGCCGACGACTCGGCGGCGATCGCGAGCGAGTACGCCGACCTCGTGATCCGGCTGCCGGCGCCGTCGCACGGACCCGGCTACGCGCGCAACAGGGGCGTGGAGCGCGCACGCGGTGAGTGCGTCATCTTCCTCGACGCGGACGTCCTCGTGCGCCCCGACACGCTCACGCGGCTCGCCGAGACGATGATGACGCGGAGCGACGTCTCCGCCGTCTTCGGCGCCTACTGCGACGAGCCGGAGGCGTCGGGCGTCGTCTCGAAGTACCGCAACCTTCTCCACCACTACACGCACGCCCAGGAGCCCGGTGAGGCGCAGACCTTCTGGGCCGGCTGTGGCTGCGTGCGCCGCGTCGTCTTCGTAGCCATCGGCATGTACGACGAATGGCGCTTTTCGCGTCCGCAGATCGAGGACGTCGAGCTCGGGTATCGCCTCTCGGCGCGCGGGCACCGCATTCTCCTGCGCCCCGAGATTCAGGTCACACATCTGAAGCGATGGACCTTCCGCGGCATGCTGATGGCGGACTTCATGGATCGAGGCGTTCCCTGGGCGCGGCTGCTCGCCGAGCAGCGTGCGCTGCTCGGCAAGGCAGCATCGAGGGCGAAGAGCCTCAGTCTCCGGGCGAAGGAGAAGAGCAACACCTTCTTCGTCTGCCTCGGCCTGCTACTCCTCGCGCTGTCGGTGCGGCCCAAGGACCATCTGCTCGCCACGCTCGGCGGCCTCTGCTTGCTCATCGTCGTGCTGCGCGGTCTGCCGCTCTACGCCTTCTTCTACCGGAAGCGCGGATTGGCCTTCGCGATCTGCGGCGTCGTGCTGCACATGATCTACTATCTCACCGCGGCGGTGTCGGTCGTCTGGGGCGCCTTCCTCGCCGTCGTCGTCGGCGAGCCGCGTCCCGCCGCGTCGGTCGAGGCATTCTCCGAGCTGAATCTCGCGTCGTGGCCCCCCGTGCCGCGCAACCCGAGCAAGCCGCAGCCGAAGCCGAGCGCCGCCAAGCGGTGAGCGGCGACGCACGGCCGTCGTTCGTCTGTCCGGCGTGCCGCGGCGCGCTGGAGCACCACACTGGCACGGACGAGCGCTACCGCTGCCTCGCCTGCGAGCGCGTGTTCCCGGTCGTGATAGGAATCCCCGATTTCCGGCTGCGGCCGGATCCCTGGATCGGGCTCGACGCCGACCGCGAGAAGGGGATGGCGCTCGAGGCCGAGACCCTCGACGCCGATTTCGAGTCCACCGTTCGCGCGTACTGGCGTCGCACGCCGGGTACGCCCCGCGAGCAGGCGGAGCGCTTCACGCAGTTCGTCGTGTCCGCGGAGCCTCGGGCCGCCGAGTGGCTCGCGCTCGTCTCGGCGAGTGACGCGCCGCGAGGCTGGTGGCTCGACGTCGGCTGCGGCACCGCCGACCTCGTGCTCGCCGGCCGCCGTCGCGGACAGCACATGATCGGCATCGACATCGCCTTCCGCTGGCTCGTCGTCGCGCGTCGCCGTCTGCAGCGCGCCGGCGTCAGCGCGCCGCTCGTCTGCTGTAACGGCGAGCACCTTCCATTTCCCGATCGCTCCTTTCAGCGCGTCGTCTCGCTCGGCACGCTGGAGCACAGTCTCGACGCCGACGCGCTCGTAGCCGAGGCGGCGCGCGTGCTTGAGCCGGACGGTCGGCTGCACGTGCGCACCGTAAATCGATTCTCCCTGCTGCCCGAGCCCCACGTCGGCGTCTGGGGCGTCGGGTTCGTTCCGCGACGATGGGCGGACGCGTACGTCCGGTGGCGATCGGGGCAGCGCTACGAGCATCACCGGCCGCTCTCGGTGCGCGAGATCGGGCGCGCCGCTCGCGCATCCGGTCTGTGCGACGTGCATGTCCACGCCGCAGCGTTGCTGTCCGCCGATCGTGCGCGGCTCGGCGCGCTGGCCGCGGTCGCGCCTGCCTACGAAGTTGCTCGTCGCACGCCGGCGATCGGTCGCGTCGTCAGCTGGGGTGCGCCACTGCTCGACCTCGAGGCCAGTCGGCCCGCGGATCCTGCCACGCCGTAGCTCGGCGTCGGCCTGCTAGCTTGTGTTGCACGACGCCCCGCTCTCGCGTCTCCACAGGACGGCACAGATGGGTTGTCCGAAGCCTGCCGTATCCGCTCTCGAACGCCATTCCGCAATGATCGCTGACGTCTTCGCTTCGACGCCTCCGTGCCACGCCGAGGTGCTGGCATGACCCCGATGATCGACTCGCGCACCGGGGTATCCTCCGTCCTCTATCAGCCTGACAGCTCACATTTCCGCGTCGCGGTGATCGGACTCGGCAACGCGGGCCACACACTGCATCTCCCCGCGCTCGCCGGCATGGCGTCGGCGACGGTGGTCGGCGCGGTCGATCCGGAGGCCGCGCGCCGCGAGCGTGCCGCTTCGGCCTGGAAGGTCCCCGTCTTCGCCGAGTTCGACGAGATGCTGCGCGAGGCGAAGCCCAACGTCGTCGTGATCGGAACTCCGCCCGACAGCCACTTCGATTACTGTCTCCGAAGCTTCGCCGCCGGGGCGCACGTCATCTGCGAGAAGCCGTTCACGTCGAGCATCGACGAGGCGAACCAGGTCATCGAGGCGGCCGTGGCGGCCAATCGCCGCGTCGCGCTCAACCACGAGTTTCGTGAGATGCCGATCTTCCGCGCGCTCCGCGACGCGGCGTCGCGCGACGGTCGAGACGTGGTGTTCGCGCAGGTATGGCAGCTGATGGACCTTCCCCCGTGGGCAGAGCCGGGCTGGCGAGGCCAGATGCTGCGCCGGACGCTCTACGAGGCGGGAGTGCACCTCGTGGATTTCCTCCTCGCGCTGTTCGGCGAGCGCCCCGTCGCGGTCACGGCGTCGGTGTCCAGCTGCGGTGTGCGCGAGAGCGAGAGCGACGCGGTGGCGCTGTGCACGCTGGAGTTCAGCCGCGGCCGATTGGCGCAGATCATCCAGAACCGTCTCTGCAAGGGAGAGACGCAATACTTCGAGGTGCGCGCCGAGACCATGGACGCGTCGCTGCGCGCCTCGTTCGGCGGGCGGGCGCGCATCACCGCTGGGCTCCACCGCAGCACGAAGCCGCATTTGCGCGTCGACTACGGAGTCTCGGGCATGGCGTGGGAAGAGACGGGGAATCAGCGTCGGCCGTTGGGCCGGAATCCCAAGGAGCCCGGCATGATCGCCACGCGCAACGTCTTCGAACGCACGCTGGACGCCTTCGCTCGCGGAACGCTTCCGCCCGCGACGGGCGAGGATGGCCGCGACGTGCTGCAGGTGATCGCCGCGGCGTATCACTCCGCGTCCACCGGCCGGCGCGTCGAGATCGATGGCGACGAGGCGCGAGCACTCGCCGGCATGCACATGGGCGCGCTGCGCGAAGCCACCGTCTGAAGTGACGGCGACGCCGGCCTCGCTGCGCGCCGGAGTAGTTGGCGCGGGGCTGATGGGGCGCTGGCACGCGCACGCCATCGGCCGCATCGGAGGCCGCGTCGTTGCCGTCGTGGATCCGGACGTCCAGCGCGCGCAGAGGCTGGCGGCCCGGCTGCCTGAACGGCCGCCCGTCGCCTCCGACCTCGATCAGGCGATTCGCGAGCGGGGGATCGAGGTCGTGCACGTGTGCACGCCACTCTCGACGCACGATGCGATCGTGCGCGTGGCCATCGAGGCGGGCATTCCCGTGCTCGTCGAGAAGCCGCTTGCGCCGGATGCCGCATCGGCCGAGGCCCTTCACACGCTCGCCAGTGCGCGCGGGGTCCTGCTCTGTCCCGTTCACCAGTTCCTCTTTCAGCCCGGGATCCTTGCCGCCGAGCGGGCGACGGCGACGCTGGGTGCCGTCCGCCAGCTCGACGTCGTCGCGTGCTCCGCCGGCGCGGATGGAGCGTCCGACCCGGAACGTGAGGCCGTGGCGCTCGACATCCTGCCGCATGGGCTCGCGCTCGTCCGACGGCTACTGTCCTCGTCGATGGCAGACCTCGAGTGGCGGGTGGGGCAGGGACCACCGGGCGAGATCCGCGTGATGGCCGACGTCGCTGGTGTGTCCGTCATGCTGGCCGTCTCGATGCGCGCGCGACCCACGGAAAACTCGCTGATCCTACGCTGCGACGGCGGTACGGTGCGCGCCAACCTGTTTCACGGCTATGCCACGATCGAGCGAGGCGCCGCGTCCAGAATCGACAAGGTGGGTCGGCCGTTCGTGGGCTCTGCCCAGGCCCTGAGCGCGGCGATCGGCAATCTGGTCGGACGAGCCGTTCGCCGTGAGCCTGCCTATCCGGGATTGAGAGAGCTAGTGCGGCGCTTCCATCTCGCGTGCGCGCGGCAGGGACCGTCTCCGATCAGCGTCGAGGAGTCGCTCGACGTGACGCGTGCCCGCGACAGCATCCGACAGTCGCGATCACGACGTGATGCATGAGCATCTCGAGGTTCGTGCATCTGTTGCACGGACCGGAGAGTGATGCAGCGACTCCACATCAAGGTGCGCATTCGCCGCGACAAGAGTTTTCGCGCGAGGCGAGGCGAGATGACGTTGAGGCCCTCCTGGGGCACTCAAGCCTCGGAGCGAGGACGGTCTCCCGTTTGCTAAGGGCGGTGGTGCGACCCCTACCCTTTTTCTTCGAGGACCCCTTTTCTATGATGAATTCGAAGCTCAGTTCGAGCCTCGCAGCTGCTGCATCGCTCGCGTTGCTCGCTGCGTGCGGTGGGACGGCTACGGATGCCGGCTCACGCGTCGCGGCCCCGACCGGCGCGAGCTACGTGCTCACGACCGCGTCGGTGGGAGACGCTGGCGACAACACTCCCAACCAGGGCGAAGTGGAAATCTGCAAGTTCGGTACAGCGGCGGCGTTCGACGTCGGCCCCACCGGCGGGGCGACGACGCGGTACAACCTCGCTGACGGCGAGTGCAAGGTCGTCGTGGTCGACCTGACGCAGGCAAACACTGCGAACTCGTACACGATCCAGGAAGTCGCCGACGCTGCCTACCAGCTGCAGAGCATCCAGCGCACGGATATCCAGTTCGCGGTCGGCACGACGACCGACATCGTCGGCGCGCCGTTCCTGACCAACGATCCGATCACCGCCCTGGTGAACTACTACCACGGTGTCAGGCTCGTGTACCACAACAACCCGGTGGTGCAGACAGGCTGCACGTACACCAAGGGCTGGTATCGGAACAACGGCTCGAACACGATCATCGCCGTCGATGGCCGGACCGTCGGACAGGAGCAGCAGATCTTCGCGGCGACGCCTGGCAAGCCGGGCAGCGTGACGTTTGGTGCTGACAACAACAACCTCAATCTGTATCAACAGCTGCTCGCCGCCCTCAATAACCTGAATGGGGACGCGACCGCCGGTCCGCCGGCCCTTGACGCCGCCATCGCCGCTGCGCTCGCCGCTACGAGTGGGACGGGCACGAACATCATCGTGGCTCCTGGGACGGACGTGAGTGGCTTGATCAGCGCACTGAGCTCGTTCAACGAAGGTGAGCTCGCTGGCTGGCCGCACTGCGCCGACTGAGACGCGAGCGGTCTAGAAGGGAGAACGGGGCGGCCAGCATGGCCGCCCCGTTTCTTCATCCCGGCGGTCCCGGGCCGACCCGACGCCTGAGTAGCCGGTCCACCAGGTACGAAGCAGCAGCGCAGGGGTAGATCGAAAGGGCCCGCGGAGCTCAGCTCCGCGGGCCCTTTTATCTGCCCGCGTGCGCGCCGGTGGATCGATCTGCCGCATCGCTCGGCGCCGGGACCAGCGTCAGCCGACGAGACGCGGTATGGCAGCGCAGCGCGCGGACCCGGCCAGCCCTTGATACACGAACGCCGCGAGCACAATGTGCTCGCGGCGTCTCCGAGTGTGCGGAGGTGAAGCCCGGACTAGTGCGCGCCCTTCCGGAAGATCATCACCGGGAGCGTCTTGGCCATGATGCGCATGTCCTCCACGACCGACCGGCGCTCGATGTACGCGAGATCGTACTCGACCTTGCGGCGCACGTCGTCGATCGAGGTGTCGTAGTTCTGGTTGATCTGCGCCCAGCCGGTAATGCCGGGCTTCGTGCGCTGACGGAGGTGATAGCTGTCGATCTCCTTCCGGAGCTGCATGAAGATGCTCGGCCGCTCGGGTCGCGGTCCGACGACGTTCATGTCGCCCTTGAGCACGTTGACCAGCTGCGGCAGCTCATCGAGACGCGTTCCGCGCAGGATGCCGCCGATGGGCGTGACGCGCGCGTCGTTCTTGGTCGCCCACACAGCGCCCTCGAGCTCCGCATTCACCGTCATCGTCCGGAACTTGTACATGGTGAACGCCCGCCCGCCGACGTCGACAGCGCGGCGGTCGCCACCACGGCGTCCGTTGGTGCGCCGGTCGCCGCGCGAGTTGAGTCCGCGCCGCTCCGTAGGCGGCGCGCCGCCGATCTGCGGCTCCGCCCGGCCCCGGCTGTCGCCGAGACGCGCGCGTGCCAGGCGCCGCTCGCCCATACCCCGGCGGTCACCTCCGGAGAGGCGCCGGTCGACGCCGACGCGCGTCTGCCGGTACACGATCGGCCCCTGCGACGTCAGCTTGACCGCGATCGCGATGAGCAGAATCAGCGGGGTCAACACGACGAGCGCGATCAGAGCGATCGAGAAGTTGACGGCGCGGTTCAGCTTCTCCGACACGAGCAGCTCGTGAGCACGAGACACCAGCGTCCGTTCGTCCGACGCGGATGGAGTCTCCGCGATCGGGGTCTCGAACACCGGGAAGGTTCCCGTGATGAGCGTGCTGCTTTCAGCGCCGGGAGACATACGTGAGTGCCCAGATAAGTGAGGTCGCGACACCGACAAATGAAGCAATCTTCGCCCAGTTACTACCCGATTTCTCGCCGATCTCGATCGAGTCCCCGTCGCGCAGAGAGAGCTGATCGAGAGTCAGGCCTTCGTTCATTGCCGTGCGTGTATTGCGAGAATCGTACAACTCCGTCGTGTTCCGTCGGATGACGGATTTGTTCAGATCAGCGTTCCCGGCCGGTCCTCCTGCTCGCATGACCGCATCGCCGAGCGGAATGTCGGGTGGCATGTAGAAGAACCCCGGTTTACCGACGGGGCCGAGCACGGAGAGCCGCACCAGCGGAGTCGCACGAACCCGGACGTCCTTGATGAACCTGGCGAGCTGCGTGCTCATGTGCGCCTGAAGCTCGGAGCGCAGTACCCCGCCGAGGGGAATCTCTCCGATGTCCTTCAGCTGTACCTTGGAGCCGGCGACGACGGTGATCGTGTCGTCCTGCGTGACGCTGCCGTCGAGGACGAGCCGGATGCGGTCTCCCGGTCGAAAATCGCCTTCCCGAAGTCGCGCTCGCAGCGCATTGGCCTTGTTTCTGTCGACTTCGGATCCGCGCGCGAGCCGGTCGGCCAGCGCGGTCAGATCCGCCCGCGTCGCCATCGGCTGCATCGCGGCGTACACCTGCGCGCCCGCAGCGAGCCGCGGGCTCAGCAACATGACGGCTGTGAGGACCGTGCGGACGATCCAGCTCCGCGACCGGAGCCCCCGCCTGAGCCACTGAGTTGAGTGCATGCCCGCGTCCGATGCAGTCGGCATGCTCACAGGACGTTCTGGTGACACTTCTTGCAAGTCATTCTGGGACAACAGATTGGATGGTCATGTCGAATTCGTGACGCACGGTCGAGAGCGCGGAATGTAGCGGGACGGCCACACCTGGCGGTCCAGCGACCACATCCTCTGATTGCGCCATCGGCCAGCGGCGAGCAAAGCAATTCCTGGTCCCTGTCGCGGGTCTTCCGCGCTGTTGTTGTGACCTCGCCGCAACCTGGCCGTCCAGGGTCACGGTCGCCGCAATGCATGTGTAACGGTTCCAACGGCTTATCTTTTCCGAATCCGCCGCATGCAACATGCAATCCCGCGACCCGACCGGCGACGACGCCGGTTGCCATGGTCGCGCACGCCGCAGCGATTCTCGCAAACTGCGCACGCGGCCTCCTGCACCGAGGGTGCAATGTCGACGTTGGACTCCGCTCCCCCTCTCGTCCTGATCGCTAGCGACCAGGAGTGGTCGGGCCGTTCGCTCGAGACGATCATCGGTCCGCGCGGCTATGCGGTCGTTCGCGCCCACACCGGGCAGCAGGTGCTCGAAACGGTGCGAACCACCCAGGTCGATCTCCTGATCCTGGACACCAGGCTCCCCGACGTCGACGGGATCCTGTTGTGCCGGCGGCTCCGTGAGCAGCGCATCGTCGCGGCGACGACGCCGATCATCATGACGACCTCGGTGCAGGCCACGCGAGCGAGCAGCATCGCCGCATTCGCCGCGGGCGCCTGGGACTACTGTACCCACCCCGTCGACAGCGACCTGCTGCTCTCGAAGATGGACAACTTCGTCCGCGCCAAGCGCGCCGCGGACCGCGCTCAGGAGGAAAGCCTGCTCGACGAGTCGACCGGGCTGTACAACTTCCGGGGCATGGCGCGTCGCGCCCGCGAGACGGGCGCGGAGGCGCTCCGGGTACACGGCGCGATGGCGTGCGTCGCGCTCGCGCCCGTGCTCGACGACGATGTCGTCCAGGATGGCGAGTCGATCGAGACGTTGGCCAAGGGGGTCGGTGAGCACCTCGGGATGGCCCTCGCGCGCACGGCGCGCGCATCCGATGTGATCGGCCACCTCGGTCGCGGCGAGTTCGCGGTGATCGCGCCGGCGACCACGCCCGAGGGTGCGGAGCGGTTGATGGAGCGGCTGCAGCGCGCGCTCGAGAGCACGATGGTGCCGGTAGGAAACAGCCCGCGTGCATTCCGGGTACGCGGCAGCTTCTTCGCCGTGCCTGACTACTCCGATTCCTCGATCCACGTGCTCGAGATGCTCGAGCGCGCGTCGTCGTCGCTGCACTCGCAGCACGTGCTCGCCGACTATGCGGCGCCGCAATACGCGCAGGCACCACCAGCCTGATCGTCCGAGAGCTTCACGGAACGACGAAGGGGCGACGGAATACCGTCGCCCCTTCGTCGTTATGGCATCGACCGGCTCAAACGGTCGCGACGGCGCGCTCCTCGGGCAGTGCGCGGTAGGTCGCATCGTAGCCGTAGTACTTGTAATCGCCCATCGACTTCACGTCGTTGAGCACGACGCCCACCGTGCGCAGCGGCAGGCGGCGGAGAAGGGCGAGCTTCGTCTTCGCCATCCGCATGTCGGTCTTGGAATGGCGCAGGATCATCAGCGTGTTCTCGCACGCCGCGCCGATCGCGAATGCATCGATTCCCGCCGAAAGCGGCGGACCGTCGATGATGATGACGGAGAACTCGCGCACCAGCTCACCGAGGAGCGCCGGAAGCGCCGGGCTGGCGACGAGCTCCGGATTCGTCGTCCGGCGTCCACCGCACGGGAGAAGGCTCAGCCGCTCCTGTGAGGTGGGGTGCAGGACTTCCGCGCGACTCACCTCGCCCGAGAGGACCTCGATGAGGCCGGGGCGCCGCTGGGCGCCGAACACTTCGTGCAGGGCACCGCGCCGCGTGTCGGCGTCGATGAGCAGCGTGCGGTAGCCGGCCTCGGCGAACGCGAGCGCCAGATTGGATGCGACGAGCGACTTGCCGTCGCCCTGCTCGGGACTCGTCACGCCGCACATCAGCGGCTGATTGGCCGTGTAGGCGTACTGCAACCGGAGGCGGATGCCACGGAACGACTCGATCACCTCCGCGGCATCCTCCGGCTTTGCGCGCCGCGGCGGCTGCGCGATCGTCGGCACCGTGCCGAGCACCGGCAACGCGAGGTCGGCGTTGACCTGCGCGAGGTGGCGGAACTTGTGGTCGAGTCGGTCGAGCATCACGGACAGCGCGAGCCCGAGCGCGAGGGCGATGAGAATTCCGGTGCCGATGATCTTCAGATCGCGGAACGACACGACGCCGTACGATGCCGCGGCCCGGTCGAGGATCGTGATGTCCGGCATCGCGCTCGATTCGGCGAGTTTCGCGTCGGCGTAGCGGGTGGAGAGATTCGTGTACATGCTCTCGTACAGCGCCTGATCGCGCCGCAGCCGCTGCTCCTCGATCGAGCGCGTCGGAATGCCGCGGATCTCCTCCGACGTAGCCGCGATCTGCGAGTTCAGCGCGCCCTCGCGCCGCTGCAGCTGGACGAGAAGACTGCGCGCCGCCGCGGGGATCGAGCGTGTCCGAAGGTCGTTGATCTGCCGCTGCAGCGTCTTCACCTTGTCGACTTCGTCGGTGTAGACCTTCTGCGCCTCGCGGAGCTCGAGCTCCCGCTTCGCCTTCTCGTCGAGCAGAGCGGCGAGATCCCTCGCCCCCGCCTGGTTGAGCAGGTTCGGGATCGAGCTGATCGCTTCGGGTGCAGCAGGACCTGCCGTCAACGCGCGCGCCAGCGCATCCGCGAGCAGTCTCAGATCACCCGCCTCCTGCTTCCGATCGAAGTAGGTGCGGAAGACCGGGTCGCGAGTTTCCTGGAGCCCGGGCGTGATGATCGTGGCTTCGGAGGGCATCGTGATCGTGCGCGTGCGAAAGCCCTCGAGTTTGAACTCGGCGTCTTTCAAATTCTCCATCGCGTACTTGCGCTGTTCCTCGAGCAGCTTGGAGTACTCGGAAACGTTCCGGCGCTTCAGCCAGAGTGCGGTACTGTCGAACTCCGTGAGCCAGGTGTTGAGCGTCGCCGCCGCTTCCACCGGATCGCTGTCCACGAGCGTGATGCTCATGAAGTTGCTGTTGGGAGGCACCACGGGCGGTGGCTGCAGCTTGGCGAGCAGGGCGGTCGATGCATCGCGCGGCGTGACGACGCTGAAGTCGTACGTGCGGCCAGGTTTGAGCATCTGCGTCGTCGGCGCCCAGCGCAGCCCGACCGACCGTCCGATCGAGTCGCCGACCGTGCCTGTGTCCTTGACGGCGCCGTCGGTCTTCCAGATCAGTGCGAAATGTTGCCCCTTCGGGTCGATCCTCAGGCTGTATTCACCCGTGATCGGCCGCTCCGAGGTGGCGAACCGCATGAAGACCGGGCGATCCCTGGGATTAGCCGGGGTCGCGGCGAGACCGCGCTTCGCGACCACCGAGTCCATGATCGCGAAGCTCTGAAAGAGCTCTGCCCACGACGTCTGGGCCAGGAGCTCCTCGGCGCGGATCGGGCCCGTCATCTGAGGGCCGCTCGTCGGCTTCGGGGTCTGGATCCAGACCTTCGCCCGTGCCTCGTACGTCGGCGCAACGAAGTTGGTCGCGATCAACCCACCGAGACCGCCTAGGATACCCAGGCCGATGGTCAGCCACTTGTATCGGGCGATCGCGCCAAACATGCGCGCAACCTGAGGTGCTCCCTCGGAATTCTCTTCTGGCGGCTCGGGCGCCCACGGCGCCGGGCGGAGGCCCTGCGCGCCGGCAATCGGGCCCGCGGAAGTCGCGACGACTGGGAAATCGGCAGACATCAGGCTCTGGTCTCTATCGAATAGGACGGGCGAAACCGTGGAGCGGACGTCCGCGCCACCGGTAACCCGGAATGGGCTGTTCTACACCACACCCACCAACGCAAGGAGGGAGCCGATCCCAACGGGACGCGGTACCCAGGGAAAACGCCGCGTTCACGCCCTGCTCGCGCGGTCGCACTACGCCGCTCGTCGACGCTGCGAAACGATAAATACATCATAAGACTGCCCGAAACTGAGTCCGTCACCTGCGCAATCATCCGTTTGGGTCGTGCTTGCGCCCGAAGTTGGGCTGACCCACATTGAGCGCGCGGGGACGCGGGCGTGCCACACGTGTGGCGAAGAAGCTGCACCCCCCTCCGCTCTTGATCCCCGCGTTGCGAGGGGACCGGCCAGCTCCCCGCGTCTGTCGATCCGGTTACCTGCGACCAAGTCCCTCGTTTTTCCCGTATGTCAGATACTCTCGCCCCTCGGGGAGCGTTCGATGCGCTCTCCATCCCTCCCGAAGCGAAGCCAACCATCCGGATCCTCGTCGTAGACGACGAGCGAACCCTCCGGGACGGATGTACTAGCATGCTCCAGGCCGACGGATACAATGTCAGCTCGGCAGGCCGCGGGGACGAGGCGATCGAAATGATGCGTCGCAGCCGGTTCGACATCGTGCTGGTCGACCTGCACATGACGCCGGTCTCGGGGATGGAGGTCGTCGCCGGTGCGCTCGAGGCCAACAAGGAGGCGATCGTCATCGTCATCACGGGCAATCCGAGCGTGGCGACGAGCATCGAGGCACTCCGCGCGGGTGCGTGGGACTACCTGCCCAAGCCATTCTCGGCCACCCACCTGCACATCCTGATCGGACGCGCGGCGCACGTGATCCTCGTTGCGCGCGAGACACGCGATCTGCGCCGCCACGGCGTCGCCGATTCGAGCAACAGCGACAAGGTGACGCTGCTCGGGACGGCGCCCGCCTTCCGGACCGCCGTGGAGCTCGCGAGGCGCGTCGCGGAGACCGATGCCTCGGTGATGATCACCGGCGAGAGCGGAACCGGGAAGGAGGTCGTCGCACAGTTCATCCACCGTCACAGCCGGCGCGCCAGCCGCTCGCTCGTGTCGATCAACTGTGCCGCGCTACCGGCGAACCTGCTGGAGAGTGAATTGTTCGGGCACGTGAAGGGCGCATTCACCGGCGCCGACCGCACGAAGCCGGGACTGCTCGAGACGGCCAATGGCGGGACCTTCTTCCTCGACGAAGTCACGGAGATGTCGCTGCCGCTGCAGGCGAAGCTGCTGCGCGTGCTCCAGGACGGGATCGTCCGGCGAGTCGGCAGCGAGCAGGAGCACGACGCGATCGTGAACGTCCGCTTCATCTCGGCCACGAACCGCGAGCCCTCGGAGGCGGTTAGCGGTGGCGTGCTGCGCGAAGACTTGTTCTATCGTCTGAGGGTGGTGCCGATCAAGCTTCCTCCGCTGCGGCAGCGACTGGGGGATGTGGCATTGCTGGCGAACCATTTCCTCGCGGTGTACTGGGAGCGTCACCGCGGCAACCGGACCCCGCCGCCACCACTCACGGAGGCGACGTTGGAGGCGCTCCGCAGCCGGCCGTGGCGAGGCAACGTGCGCGAGCTCCAGAACGTGATCGAGCACGTCGCGGTGATCGCCGAAGCGGATCGTCCGATCGAGCCGGAGCATCTGCCGGTCTACGAGGACGACAGCAAGACGGCGACGACGAGCGGCGTGCCCCTTGCCGTGATGCGGGAGCCGTATCACCTGGCGAAGGACAAGCTCGTGGCGGACTTCGAGAAGGAGTACCTTTCGCGGCTCGTGGTGCGCGCGGGAGGCAACATGTCGAAAGCCGCGCGACTTGCCTGCATCGACCGAACGACGCTCTATCGACTCATGGAGAAGCACGGCTTCCGCCGCGACGACAACTCCGGCTCGATGGAATGACCGCGCACCCTTCCCGCGGCGCGCTGTTGAAGATGCCCTCACGGGCCGCGGCGCGACCCGTCTGGGAAGTCGTCGCGCGAGCGCTGCGCCGGTTGCCCGCCGAGGGGGCGCACAGCGTGCTGGTGCCCCGAGGAGGTGAGGCCGTCGACTTCGACGCGGCCGTCAAGGCGCTCGCGACCGCCGTCGAGCTGGCAATGGACGACCACGCGACCGCGCAGCTGGCGACGTCCGTCGGCCCCGCGGCGCATCAGCTCTTCGCGTTGCTCCGCCGATTGTTCATCGAGGAGATGGCGGCCGACGCCGGCGAGGTCGACGCCGCAGAGGTCGTGCGTGTCCTCGGTGCCATCGAGCGGCTGCAGTCGGAGCTCGAGGGCAACGGTGCGCAACAGTTCGCGAGCCGGCTTAGTGGTCCCGATGCGATGCAGCTGCTGATTGAGGTCGTGCACGATATGCGCTCGCCGCTCAACGCCATCCTGCTGCTCGCCGAACAGATCCGCAGCGGCCGCAGTGGACCGCTCGTGGACATTCAGGCGCGGCAGATGGACCTCGTCCACAGCGCGGCGTTCGGGCTCACCACACTCGCCGACGACGTGGTGGAGCTCGCGCACGGCGGCAACCGCCTCGTCGACGAGCGGCCGATGCCGTTCTCGCTCTCCAGCGTGCTCAAGGTCGTGTGCGATCTCGTGCAGCCGCTGGCCACGGAGAAGCGCATCGCGCTCAACGCCAAGGGTCCGGAAGCCGACGTGCGTGTGGGGCACCGCGTCGCGGTGGGCCGCGTGCTGCTCAACCTCACGACGAACGCGGTGAAGTTCACGGAGCAGGGCTCCGTCACGATCGCCTGCGAGCCGCGCACGCGCACGAAGCTCGAGTTCTCCGTCACCGACACGGGGCGCGGCATCCCCCCCGACGCGCTCAAGACGCTGTTCGATCCCTTCCGTCAGCGCGCCAATCGCAGTGAGTATGCGTTCTCCAGCTCGGGACTCGGACTCTCCATCTGCCAACAGCTGGTGCAGGCGATGGGCAGCGACCTCACGGTGGAGACGGAGCTGCGCAAGGGGACGCGCTTCTCGTTCGTGCTCGACCTTCCGATCTCGCCGCGCGTCTCGGGAGCCTGGTAGAGCTCGCGCTCAGCGCGCTGGCTGGCGGCCGGCGCTGCCGCCGATAGCTTCCGCCGCATGTCCGATCACATGCCGAGCGATCTCGCCGCCGTGGACACCCCCGCGCTCGTCGTCGATCTCGATCGGCTCGACGACAATCTCTCGCGCGCCGCGGAGTATGCCGCGTCGCACGGACTCGCGTTGCGCCCCCACGTGAAGACGCACAAGTCGCCGTACGTCGCCGCCGCGCAGCTGCGTCTCGGCGCGAAGGGACTGACGTGCGCGACGCCGCGCGAAGCGGAGGTGATGTCCGAGGTGTCGGACGACGTGCTGCTGGCCTATCCCCCCGTTGGCCGCGCGCGCGCGCGCCGAATCGCCGCGCTCCCGGCGTCGATGCGCGTGATCGTCGCGCTCGATTCGGAGCAGGCCGCCAGCGAGCTTGCGCGCGCGGCGCGCGATGCCCGACGCGACATCGGGGTCTACGTGGAGCTCGACCTCGGCATGCATCGTGTCGGGACTCCTACCGTCGACGGCGCCGTCGCGCTGGCGCGCTACGTGACCGAGTGCGACGGACTGAAGTTCGAGGGTCTCGCATTCTATCCCGGACACATCCGGCAACCGGTGCGCGAACAGGATGCCGCGCTCGCGACACTCGATACGACGCTCACGCGCGCCCTCGAGCGGTTCCACGAGGCCGGCCTTCCGCCGCGCGTGGTGAGCGGCGGATCGACACCGACGCTCTGGCGCACCCACGAAGTGCCCGGCGTGACGGAGATCCGGCCCGGCACGTACGTGTTCAACGATCGGCAGACGGTCGCCACTGGCGCCTGCGGCTGGGACGACTGCGCACTCACGATCCTCGCGACCGTCGTCTCCACGGCGATCCCCGGCCAAGCCGTGATCGATGCGGGGACCAAGGCGCTCGGTCGCGAGCCGATGAACGATCCCGCGGATGGATTCGGCCAGCTGCTCGATCGACCGAACGTCGTCGTGGCGCGCATGTCGGAGGAGCACGGCATCCTCGATCTCGGCGACTCGGGCTGGCGGCCCATCGTCGGCGATGTCGTGCGAGTCGTGCCCAACCACGTGTGCGTTACGGTGCACCTGCAGGACGTGATGTACGGCGTGCGTGGCGAGCGGATCGAGCGAAGCTGGCCGATCGCCGCGCGCGGGCGAGAGCAGTCGGTCGTGTGACGCGCGCGCGCGCGCCGCTCCATCGGTACGACTCCTTCGCTACGATGGGCCCTCCCGAGATGGGGCCTTGGATAAGCGCGACCGACCCGGCATCTTTGTTCGACGGCCGCCGAGCACCGCATGCCGTCCCCGCCCACCCGCCGGTTCCGATGCCAAACACCCGTCGTCCCGCCGCCCCCGACGCGGCGCCCGTCGATCCCGTTGCGAACGTGCGCGCGCACGCCGATGCGCTCTATCGTGCCGCGATCGAATGCTGCCGGCAGCACGACCGTGCCGCGAAGCTGTTCGGAAAGTCCGACCCCGAGCTGGAGCACAAGCACGCGGACGCCATGTGCGCCATGTGCGACGGATCGCTCGCGGAGCTGTCGCGGGCGTACGAGACTGCGGCGGCCCACGTGCAGCTCGGCAAGGACGTCGACTGGTGGCACAAGGCGAATGCGCTCTGGCACGCGAGCCGGGAGTTTCAGCGACGCCACGCCGGCTGCGACGCGCTCTCGAAGCGGCTGTCGGCAAAGCACTCGCCGGAACAGCTCGCCACCATGCAGATGGAATACGAGCTCGAGGCGTCCTCACTCCTCGCCCTGCGGCATGCCGCCGAGGCGTATCGGAAGACTCGTCCGGAGCTCGGCTGACGGGATGGCGATGCGCAAGAAGGGCCCGAAGGAATCGACTTCAGGAGTGACCAAGCGCGGCCAGCGCGCCGCCAAATCGGGGAAGCAGGCGTCGCGCGGCGCGACGGCACGCCGCGGGATTCACGCGCGCTACCCCTGGAAGGAAGAGCCGAATCCATACTTCGAGCTTCGTACGTCGGAGATTCAGGGAACGGGAGCGTTCGCCACGCGCACGATCAGAAAGGGAACGCGCATCATCGAGTACCTCGGCCAACGCATCTCGTGGCGGACCGCCGACAAGCGGTACGACGACGAGAAGATGAACCGACACCACACGTTTCTGTTCACGGTCGATGACAGGACGTGCATCGACGCCGGCGTGAACGGGAACGACGCGCGGTTCCTCAATCACTCCTGCGATCCGAACTGCGAAGCGATCAACGACCGGAAGCGGATCTTCATCGAGGCCAGGAAGACGATTCCGGCGGGCGCGGAGCTCGTGTACGACTACCAGTACGAGCGGACCGAC
Organism: Gemmatimonadaceae bacterium; assembly: GCA_045804245.1. Classification (GTDB taxonomy): domain Bacteria; phylum Gemmatimonadota; class Gemmatimonadetes; order Gemmatimonadales; family Gemmatimonadaceae; genus AG11. The sequence continues at coordinate 47,664 of JBJMNN010000247.1, forward strand.
GACCACACCGCGGAAGACGAACGGTTCTACAAATGCCGTTGCGGGTCGCCGAAGTGCCGAGGGACCATCCTGGCTCCGAAGTCGACCGACGACTGACGTGAGCCCGCCCGCTGCCACCCTGCGCGCACTGATGCGCCGGCTCGTGGACTACGCGGGACTATTTCCACCGGCGGCGCTTCCGATGGAGGGAGCCGTCCGCCGCTATGCGGCGCATCTCTCGTCTGGCGACGCGTGGATGCTCGGGCGGTTCGTCGTGCCGGTGGAGCGGCTGGGCGAATTCGCCGACGCCGCGATCCCGCTCACGGCTGATGGTGGCGACGCGTGGCGCCTCAGCGCGCTGATCGGCGTGAACGCGGCCGAGGCGGGGCCGAAGATCCGCGCCTTCAACGCGGCGCATCGCGGCCGCTTCGTCGTCGATGTGGTCGAGTGTCGCGCCGTGTCCGCGGGTTCCGTCAGCGCGTCGATCGGCGCGCTTCCCGGCGAGCTGCGCATCTTCGTCGAGCTCCCGCTGCTCGACGATCCGCGTCACATGCTGATGGAGATTCGCGCCGCGGGCGCCTGGGCGAAGATGCGGACCGGAGGCGTCAGCGCCGATGCATTTCCTTCGGCGCGCGAGATCGGACGGTTCATCGCTCGCGCGTCGGAGCTGCTCGTGCCCTTCAAGGCGACTGCCGGCCTGCACCATCCGGTGTGCGGCGAGTATCCGCTCACCTATGACGACGATGCGCCGCGTGCGCGGATGTTCGGCTTCCTCAACATCTTCGCGGCGGCCGCATTCGCGCACGGTCGGGCGAGCGAGCGCGTGCTCACCGAGATCGTCGACGAGGGCGAGGCCGCGGCGTTTAGATTCGGAGAGACCGAGCTGACCTGGCGCGGACACAAGGTGACGACGAAGCAGGTTGCGAGCGCTCGCAGCTCACTCGGGCTGGCGTTCGGGTCGTGCTCCTTCCAGGAGCCGGCCGACGGTTTGCGCGAGCTCGGTTTGCTGTGAGGTCCGAGACCGACGATACACATCGCGCCGATCTCCGCTCGTGGATCGAGTCGGCGAACGCTCCGACGACGGACTTCCCGATCCAGAATCTTCCGCTCGGCTGCTTCCGCGAGGCCGGACGCATACGCCCCGGTGTGGCGATCGGGGATCGGATCGTGGACCTCACCGTGGCGAGCGCGAACCTCGCGCTCGAGGCGGGCACCCGGAATGCGATCGACGCCAGCGTCGCGCAGGGTGCGCTCAATCCGTTGCTGGCGCTCGGACGTCTCGCGTTGCGCGAGCTGCGGACAGCGCTGAGTGACGCGCTCCGCGCCGGGTCCTCGAGCGGCGAGCGGGTGCGCTCGCTCGGCGACACGTTCCTCATACCGATGCGCGATGCGACGCTGCTGCTGCCGGTGCGCGTCGGGGACTACACGGACTTCTACGCATCGATCCATCACGCCAGCAACGTCGGGAGCATGTTTCGTCCCGACAATGCGCTCCTCCCCAACTACAAATGGATCCCGATCGGCTATCACGGTCGCGCCTCATCCGTGGTGCCCAGCGGCACGCCGGTGCGCCGGCCCTTTGGCCAGACACGGGAGGAGACGACGTCGCCGCCGACGTTCGGTCCAACCCGCCGCCTCGACTACGAGCTAGAGGTCGGAGCGATCATCGCGGACGGCAATGCGCTCGGCACGCCGATCCCGATCGCCGGCGCCGAGGGGCACGTGGCCGGTCTCTGTCTGGTCAACGACTGGTCGGCGCGCGACATCCAGGCGTGGGAGTACCAACCCCTCGGTCCATTCCTCGCCAAGAGCTTCGCCACGACGCTCTCCCCCTGGATCGTCACGCTCGACGCGCTCGCCCCATTCCGCGTGCCGGCCACTGCTCGACCGGACGGCGATCCGGCGCCGCTCGCCTACCTCGACGACGACGCCGATCGCGCGGAGGGCGGCTTCGACATCACACTCGAGGTGCTGCTGTCGACGCGCCGCATGCGCGAGGAAGGGGTGCCGCCGTGGCGTGTGAGCGCGGGAACCTTCGCCACGATGTACTGGACCCTGGCGCAGCTGGTCGCACACCACACGAGCAACGGCTGCAACCTCCAGCCCGGCGACCTGCTCGCGAGCGGCACCGTGAGCGGGCCGACGAAGGAGTCGCGCGGGTGTCTGCTCGAACGCACTTGGCGCGGCACCGAGCCGCTCGCGCTTCCCACCGGCGAAACGCGTCGCTTCCTCGAGGATGGCGACGAGGTGATCATGCGCGCGTCGTGTGAGCGCTTGGGACGCCGTCGGATCGGCTTCGGCGAGTGCCGGGGGATCGTGTCAGCCTGACGTCGGCGGCGATGCAGTCTCCGGAACCACATCCGGAGGGAAGGGATGCGGCTGCTGCGTCCACGGCTTCACGAGCAGGCGCTGGCCGATCTTGATCCGATCGCCGACCAGATTATTCCACTGACGCAACTGGTCTGGGGTCGCCCCGTAGAGTGTAGCGATCGAGGAGACGGCCTCACCGCGCTTCACCATGTGGTACCACTCGCGACGGCCCTCGTAGATCTGGACGAGGCGAGCGCGGTCCCGCGCGCGTCGCTCCTCGCGTCGCTGCCAGCCGACAGCGCGGAGCGCCGCATACTTCTTCGCGATCGCCGCGCGCAACCTCTCGGCGTCGTCCGTCGCTCCGGCCGGGTAGCCAAGGACGAGACGGGGGTCGCGCGGGGCGGCGATCTCCAGTGCATGCGCCACGAAGAAGAAGGTACGGGTCGGCGCGAGCCGAACGAGCGTGTCGATTGGCCATTCGCGCTCGTCGAACGTCGGCGGCGCATCCGCCGGACTGAGCGGATCACGCGGCTGGAGGCCCAGGTAGATGAGGCGCCCTCCGACCGGATGCGCCGTGTCCGGAGGTGCATCGGTCACGACGAGGATCCCTCGCGTCGCGCGGAAGTAGTCGATGAGCGGTCGCTGCCAGACGCTCACCGATCCGATGACGCGCTCGGTCGGACGAAGGACGGTGAGGCGGAGCTCACGCTCGGCGAACACGCGCGCATCGCGCGGATCGGCGCGGTAGGCGTGCAGCGCGATCTGCGCGAGGCTCAGTACCACGGCCAGCGTCAGGCTGACGACGAGGTACTTCAGCCAGATCGGATACGGAGCACGACGCCGCTTCCGCCTGTTCCGGCGAGGCATCGCGTCCCAGTTCGGCAGATCGGCCAGATCACCGCTCCACACACCCTCGGCGGGGATCGGTCTCGGTGCGTCGCTCACGTGAATTGAAGGATCGAGTGCTGACTCGAGAGGGAAGAACGATGCCGCGGCTCGGTCGCGTGGCATACGGACCCATCATGTAACAAAGGTTGCGGCCGAGCTTGTTTCGGCTTGGTGATGCATATTACCATCCGAGTACCCCGATCGGCGCCCAGGCAAGCCCCCGCGCCTGTTCCGGCCTGCGTTCGACCCCTCCGGAGGCTGTGATTCGTATTCCGTCGCTCGTTCGTCAGCTCGGGTTCGCCGCAGCTGCCGCTGGTACCGTGTGGTTTACCGCCACACGCACGCAGCCCGTGTTCCTCGGCCAGGCGCCCGTCGCCGGCCGAGTGCTCGCCGCCGCCTATCTGGACTCGTCGACGGTGCGCGCCCCCTGGCTCAGCCTCCCCGAGCCGATGGCGATGCGGCACCCGCAGTTCCTGCGAGATGTGAGCGCCTTCTCAGCCGACCTGCGTCGGACGGGGCAGCTCGAGCCGGCGCGGGCGGACTCGATCGCGCGAATCGCAGTGCGTGAAGCGTATCATCGGCGGATCCCGCCGGCGCTCGTCCTCGGGGTGATGCTGACCGAGAACGATGGCTTCAAGCGGAACGCCCGCTCGAACGTCGGTGCGCTGGGGTTGATGCAGATCATGCCCCGGATCTGGACGCCGAACCTCGGACCCATCCTCGGCCGGAACCTGAAGGACGACGAGACCAACCTCAGGTATGGTGTCTACATCCTCAAGCACTTCGCGAAGCGGACGGCCGACACGCTTGACGCGAGGGACGTGACGAGGATCGCGCTGCTCGGCTACAACGGGTGCGTGAACGGCGCCAACACGCCGAACTGCCGAGCATATCCGGAGCGCGTGCGGCAGCATGTCGACGAGAATGCGCAGACGATCTGCTCGGGCCGCGACTTCCACGAGTGCGTCGCGCTGCCGCTCTGGGCCGCGCTGCGTGACACGACGACTCCCTCCGCCCCTCGGAGCGAGCCAGCAGTGCATGTCGACTCCGCGGCGGGCGAGATCGCGCCGGTCGCGCCGGCAGCCAAGCCGGTCGCGCGCCGCGGCTTGACGGGATGGCTCGGCGGGATCGTCACCGACACGCAGGCGAGCCCAACGCGCTGAAATACGCCGACCGGATGAACGCGAGAGGGCGCGGCCATGGCCGCGCCCTCTCGCGTTCGTGTCAGCGCCCGCTCAGCGTATCGGCTCGATCCGGGTGTGCGCGTTCTGCTTCAGGCTGATCTCGGCGCCCTGGGCGAGGATCTTCAAGGTCAGGTTCACGTCGTCGATCGAGGTGGCGCCGAGAAACACCCCTGTCGTGCTGACGTAGAACGCGCCGTTGCTCGTGCTCGACGACTCCATCGAGACGGGCGTGCCCTGGGGCTTTCCGCTGCCGGCCGCCTTGACCGACGTCACGCGCGCCACCTTGAACGCGCGGAGCCCGCCGATCGTCGTGTCGTTCTCGACGGTGAAGTTCGAAACTACGGTGCGGTCCAGCTCCATCCCCTGCTGCATGACCTTGCCTGACGACGTATCGGCCCAGGTGGCCCCCTGCTTCAGGTTCGGGTGATAGGCGGGAAGAAGGCGCGCGATGCCTTCCGCGAGCTGCGAGGCGACGGGATCGCTACTGGAGGGCGCCTTCGTGGAATAGACGCGACCGGTGGGAGATACGAGCGAGATGAATTTGGCGCCGCGGAGGTTGCTGACGTCGGCGACGGCCGCGGCGCCCGACAGGCTGATCGAATCCAGCGTCACCGTGGCCATCAGGGTGTCTTTCGCCTGATGGGCGAGGTTGAGCGTGATCTGCTGCTGCACACCTAGCTCGAACTTGCTGCTGCCGAGCGGCGTCGTCTGACTTCCAGTGGTGGTAGTCGAGACGCGATAGCGCGTCGTGCCGTCTGTGTACTCGATGGCCTGCGCGCCAACGCGCGTGGTCAGAGCGAGCAGTGCGGACGACACCAGAGCCAGGCGAGCGATCATCGACGGAATCCCGAGGCTAGAATTGAGGCGACTGCACGACTCACGATATACGCCTCGCGACTCCGAAGGTTACTTGCATGCACGACTTTTCCGCGATCATCGAGCGGCTGCACGACGACGTCACGCTGCCGTCGCGCGCGACGGCGGGCTCTGCCGGGTACGATGTGCGCGCGCATCTCTCCGCCCGCCGCGTCCGCTGCTCTGATGGAATGGCTCAGGTCGACCGCGAGGCCGACGAACGCGACGGCGTCTGGGGAATCGACCTCGCCCCCCGCGAGATGGCGCTGATCCCGCTCGGCTTCCGGACGCGCCTGCCGCGGGAAGTGGAGGCGCAGGTTCGGCCGCGCAGCGGTCAGGCGTTCAAGCACGCGTTGACGATCCCCAATGCGCCCGGCACGGTGGACGCCGACTACGCGGAGGAGTGGATGATCATCGTGCGCAACGACGCGCCAACGACGCGCCGCATCGTGCATGGCGAGCGCATCGCCCAGGTGGTGTTCGCTCGCTACGTCGCGCTCGAGCTTCGCGAAGCGCCGGTGACGCGGACCACCGAGCGTGCGGGCGGCTTCGGGAGCACCGGGAAGCATTGACGCGCGATGCCTGAAACGGACTGTGGGGCTCACCGCGACGCCCAGGTCGCGGCAAGCCCCACATGGTCAGACCGGTCAGCGCGGAGCGCCGGTCGGCGTTTCGAGTGCCGGGTTAGCGGCTTCCGGCAATCCGCGCCGTACTCTGGTCAGTAGACAATGGATCACCTCCTCTCATCTCGGGTTCAACATGCGGGCGAACGATCACTCTACCAAAAAAAACCGGTGGCGTTCCGCGACGCAAGTCATCGACAGACATCGCCACGTCGGGCGAAGTACGCTTGCGGCCGCTCGGCGCGGAGGGTGAAGTTCAGCGACGCGGGCCCGTCGCTCGCTCCCACGTGACGCCCATTCCTCGATGATCACTCCATTCGCGCGCACTCGCGTCGGCATTCTCGCCGTCGTCGTCGCCGGGTGCGCCGCGCACTCGCGCGTGCCAGCCGTCGTCGGTGCCACGCAGCAGGGGAGCGCGACGCGCGCGGCCCAACCGCCGGCACAGGACTATCTCGCGCTGGTGGCGTCCGAGTCGGTCGACCAGATCGCCGTCGTGCGGTTCGGGCCGGGAGGGATCCGGATCGAGCGGACGAACACGACCGGCATCATGCCCGCCGACGTGGACGGTCCGCACGGCGTCGCCGTCTCACCAGATGGGAAGTACTACTACGTGTCGACCGCGCACGGCACGCCGTACGGTTTCCTGTGGAAGTACGCACTGGCGAACGATTCGCTCGCGGGCCGCGTGATGCTCGGCAACTTCCCGGCGACCCTGCAGATCACGCCGGACGGCGCGTTCGCCTACGTGGTCAACTTCAACCTCCACGGCGAGATGGTGCCCTCGAGCGTCTCCATCGTGGCGACGGACGAGATGGTGGAGGTCGCACGCGTGCCGACCTGCACGATGCCACACGGGTCGCGGATCAACGCGCAGGGGACCAGGCAGTACTCGGCGAGCATGATGGACGACATGGTGGTGGAGATCGACACGCGTTCGTTCACCGTGGCGCGGCACTTCCTGGTCGGCAAGGGGAAGGAGCGCGGCGTACAGGGCGCGCCGGCCGGCAGGAGCGCCGAGCACGCCTCGCACGACATCGCAGGTCATGGCATGGAGCCGCCGAAGCCGGGCGACGTGAGCTGCTCACCGACGTGGGCACAACCGTCGGCCGACGGCTCCCGTCTCTACGTCGCATGCAACAAGAGCAGCGACATCGTCGAGATCGACGTGGCGCGGTGGGCGCTCGTGCGACGCATCCCGGCCGGTGAGGGCGTCTACAACCTCGCGATCACCCATGACGGGAAGCTGCTCGTCGCAACGAACAAGCGCGGCAAGTCGACGAGCGTGATCGACCTGCCGACCGGCACCGAGCTGGCGCGCATCCCGACGACACGGCGTGTCGTGCATGGCGCGGCCGTGACGGCCGACGACCGGTACGCGTTCATCTCGCAGGAAGGGATCGGCTCGGAGCCTGGCACCGTGGACGTGATCGATCTGAAGGCGCTGCAGAAGGTGGTGACGATCGACGTCGGCCAGCAGGCCGGCGGCATCGACTTCTGGAAGGTGGCCCCATCGCAGTAGTACGGCTCCAGGCGAAGGAGTACTGGGCGACGAGCCGCTCGCATCGTCACAGCCTGCTCTTCGCGCTCCCACTACTCGTACTCTACGAGCTGCTCGAGGTCGTGGCCCCGATCCGCGCGTCGGGTGGCGTCGTGCGCAACGGCGCCGACGTCCTGCTGACGGGACTCTTCACCTGGATGCTCGGGCCGCGCGGACCACTCGTCTTCATGGCGCTCGTGATCGGCGGCGCGGTGTGGCTCATCGTGCGCGATCGCCGCGGCGGGCCGGTTCGGGCGAGCACGCTCGTGGCGATGCTCGGCGAATCCGTGGTGCTGGCGCTGGTGTTCGGACTCGTCGTCGGCACCGTGGCGGCGCAGGTCGTTCGCCCGTTGCGCGCGCTCGCGGCAGGGGGAGGTCTCGATGGCGGGGCGCTGGCGCGCCTGACGCTCTCACTGGGAGCCGGTCTGTACGAGGAGCTGCTGTTCCGCGTCGTGATCGTCGCGCTGCTCGCAAATGGGTTCCGTCTCCTGTTCGGTGCGACCCGTGTCTGGTCGGGGGTGGCGGCCACGGCGATCGGCGCGATCCTGTTCTCCGCGTTCCACTACATCGGACCGCTCGGCGAGCCGATGCGGCTCGAGTCGTTCGTCTTCCGAGCTCTCGCCGGGCTCGCGTTCAGCGGGTTGTATCTGACGCGCGGATTCGGCATCACCGCCTGGACGCACGCCCTCTACGACGTCGCGGTGCTGCTGTAGCACGACGGTCACGGGTGCCCAAGCGGCGGCGGCGGGCTAACTTGCGCGCGACGCTCGACCACGTTCACCAGCCCGTCGCCGATGCCATTCGCCAAGTTCAAGCTGCACCCCGACCTGCTCCGCGGCGTGCGCGAGCTCGGGTTCACTCGTGCCACCCCGATCCAGGAGCAGGCGATCCCGCCGGCGCTGGAGGGCAGGGACCTCCTCGCCTGCGCGATGACGGGAAGCGGCAAGACCGCCGCGTTTCTACTGCCCATCCTGCATCGGCTGATGAACAAGCCGCGTGGGGCCACGCGAGCGCTCGTGCTGACGCCCACGCGAGAGCTGGCCGCGCAGATCCAGCAGCACCTCGAGGAGCTCGCGGTGCACACGCCACTGTCGGGCGCCGCCGTCTTCGGCGGCGTGGGGATGGGTCCGCAGGAGCACGCGTTCCGCAGCGGCGTCGACGTCATCATCGCCACGCCGGGACGGTTGCTCGACCACTTCAAGCAGCCGTACGCCAAACTGTCGGGGCTCGAGGTGCTCGTGCTGGACGAGGCGGATCGAATGCTGGACATGGGCTTCCTCCCCGACATCCGCCGCGTGCTGAAGCACCTGCCGACGCGACGGCAGACCCTGTTCTTCTCGGCCACGATGCCGGGCCCGATCCAGGCATTGTCGCGCGAGCTGCTGCACGACGCCGCCTCGATCAACCTCGAGCGAAAGGCGGCGCCGGCCGTGGGGATCCGCCAGGCGCTCTACCCGGTGCGGGAGGAGCTGAAGCCCGCGCTGTTCGTCGAGCTGATGCGGCGGGGGGATGTGGGCAGCGTAATCGTGTTCACGCGGACCAAGCACCGGGCCAACCGGCTGGCCGACTACCTGACCAGCGAAGGGGTGCCCAACGCGAAGATCCACGGCAACCGGTCCCAGGCCCAGCGGACGGACGCGCTCGACGGGTTCAAGTCCGGTCGCTATCGCTGCCTGGTCGCGACGGACATCGTGGCCCGCGGGATCGACGTCGAACAGCTCGAGCACGTCGTGAACTTCGACGTTCCACACCTGCCGGAGGACTACATCCACCGGGTAGGCCGGACCGCAAGAGCCGAGGCGACGGGCGACGCGTTCACCTTCGTCTCGCCCGAAGAGGAGCAGGATCTGGCCGCGATCGAGCGAGCGGTAGGCAAGCGTCTGCCGCGGGTGATGGTGCCTGGATTCGATTACGCGAGCAAACCGAAGCAGCGATTCGAGGTTCCGATCGCGGAACGCATCGCGGAAATCCGGGCACGCAAGGCGGAGGAACGCAAGCGCGCTAAGGAGAAGCTCGCGAGAAAAGCCGCGAACTCGGCAGGGCAGAGTCGGAGCTCAGGCTCGTCTGCGAGCGATGCAGGCCGCCTTGGCGGCGGGCCGTCGAAGAGCTCCGCGGACGAGTCGCGGTCGAGCCGGCCGCGTCGACGGGGCCGGCGGCGAGGTGGCGCGGGCGGTGGTCCACAGTCTGGGGGCGGCTCAGGCCCCTACCGCTGAGCGACGCAGTGGCAGTGTGGAAACGATCTGATGAAGTACCTCATGAGGTAGGACGTAACTCACAGATCGGCCTGCGCGTCGAGGCGCATCACAATTCCTGGACGTGGCTGTCCGGAGGGGTTGTTCGGGGCGCGGTTCGGGCCCGCGGGTCCGAGACACCTGATGCGTGGCGCGCGAGGCGCGAGCGCAAGTGCCAGGGGATAGCACGACTTTGTCATTCCGAGCGGAGCGCGGGCGCAGTACGCGCGCAGCTTTGTCATTCCTCATCCGCCCACTTCGTGGGGACCCGCGGGCTCTGGCCCTCCGCTCGGAATGACATAGCAGTAATAGCGTGCCGTGCCCGGTAGCTCGTCCCGATACCGGAACCTCGTACGCCGGATTCGGCGCGCCCCACGCGCCACGAATGGTGCGAAGGCGGTGCGCCAGGCTCGCGTTCAAGGCACGGGTAAACGGTTCTGAGGTACCGTGTACGGCCGGGAATCCACGCGAACCGGGGCGGCGCACGAGATTCGCCAAACAGAGGGACCAGTCGAGCACGCAGAACGGGGGAGCCGCGCAGGCTCCCCCGTTCTGCCCACGACCGGCGAGTGCTCGCTACGGAACAGGCTTCAGCGTCGTGCCGTACTTGGTGTTGATCACCCCGATCAGGTTGTTGGCGATGAGCTTCTGGCCTTCCGCCGACGGGTGCACACCGTCGAGGGAGAATGCCGTGCCGAAAGTGTTCGTCGGTGCGAACGACGGGAACGGCGCCTTCTGGGCTGCGGGGAGGCCGGTGAGCGTCGGGTTGGGATCCCAGTACCCGAAGCCGATCGCGTCCGCCTTGCTCTTGATGTAGCCGTTGTAGCCGTTGATCGCGGCGGCGAGTGTCGCTCCCTCCGTGGGGTCGAGCACGAACAGGTTGCCCACACGCGGATCCGTCGGGTCGACGCCCGGCTGACAGGAGACCTGCGCCGCGATGCCGTTGGCCTTGATGAGGTTCAGCAGGAGCGGGGTCGTGATCAGCGCGGCAGATCCCACGCAGTTGGGATTGACCACCACCGGCTTCCCGGCGACCGCCGTCAGCGCCGCCTGGGCCGCCGGGCTCGCGGCGATGAGCGCACCCGACGACATGAGTGGAATGCTCGACGCCAACGGGACTCCGATCAGAACGCCCTTGAGGTTCGGCATGCTGTCGAGCAGCTGCTTGATCATCAGGTCGTAGCTCGCCTGGAACTGCGCCTGACTGCTCACGATGCCGTTCGAGACGCCGGCCGTTGGCGTCAAGATGCCGGTATACGCCGCCTGGAGCACGTCGTTGGCGCCGATCCAGACCGTGACGAACGTGGGACGGGCATCGAGGGCGCGCTGTACCTGGGTCTTGCCGCCGAGGATGATCGTGGTGAGGGCGTTCGAAGCGACGGTGCTCGGCGAGATCGGGTCCAGCACCCGCGCGTCCGGGACGCCGACGTTGTTCAGGACGTCCGTCACCGAGGTCAGCGAGCGCGTGAGACAGGTGGTTGGAGTCGACGGGGTGGTTCCCACCGTCACTCGCGCCTGCGTCTGAAAATTGTTGACCGGCGGCGGGCACCCGGGCGCCAACAGCGAGGCGTACCGGTACGGTGTGCCCATCTGGATCGCGAGGAGACGCGGATACGCTTGCTGCTGCGTGGAATCGTTGATCCCACCGCTCTGCCAGCCGGCGGTGATGCTGTTCCCGATCGCGACGTAGCTGCGGAAAATCTCTCCGCCGGTCGGCGGGTTCGGACCGAACAGCTCGCGATTGGATTCGCAGGCCGCGACCGCGAGCACGGCACCGATGGTCGCGACTCGGACGAGATGCTTCAGGCTATACATCAGAAGGGTCTCCGGGCGCGATTAGAGGGAAGCCTTGAGGCTCAGCGAGAAGATGTTGGTGCGGAGCGTGTACGAACCGTTGTTCAGCTGCTCCGCCGTCTGCGACGACGAGGTGCGCTCATCGATGCGGCCGCGCCGGCCGGGCGTGAAGATCCTCATGTACGCGCCGTCGACCGTGAGGCGGCTCGTGATCGGGTACCCGCCGCCGATCGTGCCGTAGCTGCGATCCTGCTCCGGCAGGAGCGGCGTGACCGTGACGTCCGGCGCCGCAGACGCTGCCGCCGCAAATCCTCCGCGCACTGCCGCTCCATTCGTGAACCGATAGTCCGCTCCGATGCGGATCGACGACGTGTTGTTGTAGTTCTCGAGCAGGACGCGATCGGTCGCGTTGCCCTGGAAGTCGACCGGCAGCTCCTTGAACGACTTCCAGCCGACCCACGCGTAGTCGACGTTGACGGTGGTGTTCGGGATGCCGGTGTAGCCGAGGCCGACCTGTACCTGGGCCGGGTGCATGATGCGCGTCTGGACCTTCTGCGCCGTGAGCGCCCCCGAGCCGGTGAACTGCGAGGCGAGCAGCGCGTCGACCGGCGTTCCCGCGGGTGCTCCAAGCGGGTTGTTCGCGGCGAGGGTCAGACCCGTCTGGCGCTGCTCGAAGGTCGCATCCGCGTCGTCGTACTTGAAGTACATCTGGGACAGGAAGCGTCCGCCGATCTCCCACTGCGGCGTGAGGCGGCCGTGAAAGCCGAGGTTCACCCCGTACGCCATCGCGTCGCCCTTCAGCGTCGCGCGCGCGAACTCGGTGCGCTTCGGGATGCCGATCTGACCGAACGTGGGGCCCGTGGCGGAGGTGCGCTGCTGCGAGAGGTCGACGCCCTGGACCAGCTCGACGGACGAATGTCCGATCACGGGTCCGAGGCCGACCGACCATCCCTCGGTGATCTGGAATGCGACGTTCGGCTGGACGTAGACGGTCTGGAGCGACGCCTTCTTCGCCGCGAACCGACCGGGGAAGTTCTCCTCCCACTGCGAGGTGAGGCCGTAGGGGACGTAGACGCCGAGCCCGTAGGTGAGGCGGCCGCTCGTGCGATAGTTCGCGAAGACGTGCGGCACGACGGCGGTCGGAATGTCGGCGTCGTAGCGCTGGAAGGTGGTGTCCTGGGTGAAGTCGCCCTTCAGCGGGATCACGGCGGCGCCCGCGAGCACGCTCAGCCCGCGCGCTTTGGGCACGGCTCCGGGATTCCAGTAGATGGTCGAGGCATCGTCGCACGGCGCGCCGGTGTTGGCGAAGGCGCGACTGAGTGCGCAGGTGCCGACTTCGTTCAAGCCAAATGCCTGAGCGTGCACGCCGGCGGGCAGCGCGAGCAGGCCGATGGTGAGGACAAACCGTGAGACACGGTGAACCGTCATCTGCAACCTCCAAGAGGGCGTCGGGGCGCTGCCGCGAGCATGAGCCGATCTCGTTCCTGCCAGCACCACAGGCAGTCGGGGCAGCTTCCGGAAGGGCGGTAATATACGGGGAGTGCCCGCACTCCCCGCTAGACCGCCGGCGCCACTGCGGGCGCGCCTCGGTCAGGGACGCAGCGCGAGGCTCAGATAGAAACGCCAGTCGCCGCGCACCGGCTCGTCCTGCGCGCGAGCGAATCCGGCGACGACGCTCGCTTCCGGCGTACCAAGAGCGGCGATGGAAGGAACGCGCTCGCGCAGCTCGACGCCATAGCTGCGGCGCTGGGTCTGGAAGAAGTCGGTCGTGGCGCCCGCGTAGAATGCCTCGATCGGATCGAGTGGGATTCCGACGCGATACGACGCGAAGGTCAGTCCTTCTGAACTTCCGACGGGATAGGCCGGCGCTTCGACGCGGCGCGCATCGTACACCGGCTCGATGAGCGGCGACCGGAATCCTCCCACGACGTAGCGCTCGCGTTCTGCGCCCGCGCCACCACCGATGGTGCCATAGGCCAGACGCGTCGTGAACAGGGAACGATCGGCGCGTGCGGTGCCGAACAGCAGCGAGCTGCGTTGCCGCGCGTAGCGCCCCTCGCCCAACGCACCCAGCTCGCCGAGCGCGTCGAGCGCGATCACGTAGCGAACCTCGTCATCGACCTGCCGCAGCGTGGCGCCGAACGCACCGATCGCGGCGCGACGGACCGACTGCTCGAACGCCGTCGGGCGCTGCACCTCGCCCAGCACGGTGAGCATGCCCGTGAGCTCGCCCGCATCACGCACGCGACGTCGATCGAGGCGCAGCGCCCCGCCGCCGCGCTCGAGATCGAGACCGGCTTCCAATGCATCCGCGAGCTCGCGCGACGGAGCTTCGTGCGAATACCATCCGCTGACGCCGACGACGGTTCGTGGCGCGCGCGACGTGATGGTGATCGCGCCGCCGACGGGCAACGCGGATGAACCGGCGACGCCGAGGAGCTGAACGCCGAGCCGGCCGACGGGATCACTGCGCACGATCGCCAGGCCCGCCGTGCTGCCACCGTAGCCCGCGGTCGCGATCGGCACGTACCGGAAGCGCGACGGACCGAATCCGTATGCGGTCTCGGTGCGCGACGGCGTGGTGGTCGTGCCGACGGCGCGGTTATCGAGCGTCTGACGACGGCGCGGAGGCAGCACGCTCGAGAGCGTGTCGCCGATGACGATGCTCGGCAGTGGTGCGACGATGTGCACGCTGTCGGGATAGACGCGGCGCAGGTCGAAGCCGGAAGACTGGAGGTTGAGAAACCAAACGGCGCCGTCGGATGCGACGTCGGCCGCGACGGCGGCGCCGGTGACGCGCGTGATGGGCACGGGCGCTGTTCCATCGGCCGGCAGGCGCTCGAGGTTGACGAACCCGTCGCGCTCCGTCGTGGTCACGATGCTCGCGCCATCGACGTCGAAGGTGGCGTCGTAGCGGTTCGCGCCGTCGCCGGGGTCGGCGTAGCGCAGCTCACCGGTGAATGGCGATACGCGCGCGATCCTCCAGCGGTCGCCCAGCTGCTCGGCGACGACGATCTCGCCCGTCTTCCTCGAGATGCGTGGGCGGTAATAGTTCCGCCTGACGCTGCCCGCACGGAGCACGCGCACTTCGCGCGTCACGAGATCGACGCGGACGAGATCGCACCAGCCGTGCTCGCAGCGGACGGCCGCCGCCCAGCGCCCGTTGGGAGAGGGATCCGCGTCGCGAAGCGCGGCCCGCCGAGTGATGCGCTGCAGGTCGCCGTCCTCCGCACTCCAGATGAAGAGATCCGGCCGGATCGTGCCGTCGGGAGCGGGCATGTTGCGGGTGACGAGCAGCCGACGATTGTCGGCGAACCAGCGCGGCGTCTCGTATGGATAGCCATCGCTCGCCACGAGCGTCGCGACCACCTTCCTGGCGGGGGGATAAAACAACCGGTCGGGGACGTCCTCCGGATCACGTCGAAGCTGATTGGCCCGTCTCGCTGCCGCGAGCGTGTCGGGCTCCGTGTCCGTCTTCCATACGACGAGCGCGCTCGGCGCCTTCTCCTTCCGGATCGTGAGGGCGACGAAGCGACCATCGGGGGCGATGGCAGGATCACCGGTGGAGCGCACGAGGCGCTGCACGAGGGCGCCTTCGGTGAGCTGCTGGCTCCGCAGCGCACGTGCGATCTCGACCGCGTCGGCGGTGAGATCGACCGTGAAGCGACCATACAGCTCCGACGGCGAACCGCCGTACACTCCCGCGAATGCCGACGCAAAGGAGCGTTCGGTCTTCGAGGTGAGGCGGCGCCAGAGCGCGACGACGCTGGAGTCTCCCTCACGCCGGGCCAGCCATTCGAGAAAGGCGGAGCCGGCGAGATAGGCGAACTGTCCGGAGTTCCATCCGCCGGTCGCGTTGAGCTGACCATAGGAAGGCAGGCGGCCTTCAAGCGCGTACTGTCGAAGGATCGCAGCGCGCCAGGCGTGATTCGGCCGCCCGGATCCGCTCACGCGCCCCTCGACGTAGGTGGCGTAGCCTTCCGTCACCCAGCGAGGCGCCTTCGTGGCGATCGGACCGAGGGGCACGGGAGAGAGCCTCCGGATGAATCGCTGCCAGCGATTGCGCGACGGCCGCGTGAGATGCGCCACATGCGCGAACTCGTGGGTGGCGAGCAGCTCCTGCCACACGGCGTAGTCGCCGATGTCCGACCTCGGGTCGGGCGACACCGGCCAGAGCACGATCGTCGGCGCGTCCAGCGTGGTGAACGCGTAGCCGTTCGCGTCATTGATCGGATCGTCCACCACGATGTGCACCCGCTTCCGGGGCGCGAAGCCGACGACGTCCGCCACCTCGGTCCGCAGCGACTCGATCCGATCCGCGAGGGCGAAGGTCCACTCGCGGTATGCGGAGGGATAGTGGAAGACGAAATGCTCGGTCTGTGTGGAGTGCCAGTCCAGCCACGGGCGTGGCGCGGTCCCCTGCGCTCGCGAGGGCACGACCCGCATGGCGAGCAGCGCGAGTGCCAGACACCACGTCGCTCGTCGCACGAGAAAAGGAAAGGACGCGAGCCGGAAGCGCGCGTCCCCTCGTTCAGTTCGATCCGAGCGCCGTGCCGCCGGTTCAGCCACGCACGGGAGCCTTGCCCTTCACCTTGTCCATCAGCCAGGTGGCAGGGACGATGAACAGCGGCGTCAGAAGAAAGCCGAGCAGGGTGTTGATCCAGACGAGCGCGATGTAGAAGGCGCAGAGTCCCAGACCGACCCAGAGCGTGCCGAGCGGACCGTGAGTTTCCAATGGAGCCTCCGAGGAGCTTGGTTACGGATGCGCGCGAAGAAGATAGTCCGGCGCACGTGGCCGATCCAGAGGGATACGGTAGGGATACGGTATTGTCGGGAGTCACGGGCACGTATACTTCAACGATGTCATTCCACGAGGAGCGCGACATCATCGAGCGGGCGTGCGAAGCCGCACGCACGTCCGATCGTCCGCTGCTGCTGGCCGTCTCGGGCGGCCTGGACTCGATGACGCTCCTCGATGCGATGGCGGCGAGTGCGCCGGAGCGGGTCGCCGCGGTGGCCAGCTTCGATCACGCGAGCGGCCCGCATTCGGCTCGGTCGGTGGCACACGTCCGGTCCGAGGCACGGCGCCGGGGGTTTCGCGTCGTGACCGGGCGCATGCCGGCGCACGCCGATCGGTCGAACGGCGTCGAGGCGATGTGGCGATCGGCGCGCCACCGTTTCCTCAGCGAGGCCGCAGCGGCGTGCGGTGCGCGCGTCGCGACGGCTCATACGCGCGACGATCAGATCGAGACCGTGCTGCTGCGCGCCATGCGTGGCGCCAGCGCCCGCGGACTGGCCGGCCTCGCCGCGCCCGGGCCGATCGCCCGGCCGTTTCTG
>JBJMNN010000248.1:0-14394 GCA_045804245.1 Gemmatimonadaceae bacterium
ACACACAATCACTACAACACCCACAAAAGATCTAAACGCAGTTGCTCGGGCGTCCGAGTGTCCGAGAAGTGCCGCACCTCCGCGAGCGCGGCGAGGAATTCCGGACTGCCGAACGCGGGCGGAGGCGGCGGACGGAACTGATCCCCCGACTCGAGGAAGAACGGCCGCATCTCGCCGAGCAGCGGCAGGAGAGGCGGGCGTGGCGGGACGAAGTCGCTCGACCAATAGCCCGGACCGGTCGGCACGGTGCCGGTCCACACAGCGGCGAATCCGTCGCTCTGCGCAGCTGCGACGACCTGCGTGGCTATCGTTCGGCCGACGTCCTCGCCGGCGGCGAACGCGCTCGCTGAACGCGACGTTGCGGCCGCCTCGCTCTCCTGCAACTGCAACTGCGAGGCGAAGAACGACGCATCCGACGGAAACAGTGCGCTCAACACCGCCGCGGATGCGGCGGCCACCGCGCCCTGCGGCGAGGGGTGCGGAGGAATGCCGGGTCTCTCCTCGGCGGCAACCGCCGCGCGGTACTGCGCCAGTGCGAGGTACGCGAACGCGCGGAAGGCCACCTGCTGGTTCGGTTTCGCGGCGGCGGGCTTGGCCGCGATGAGGTCGCGCGTGATCGCGCTCCACCGGACGCTCGCTGTCGCATCTCCGAGCACCGCGGTGTTGGCATGCGCTGCCGACTCTGCCGCTGGAATCGGACCGGGTTCGGAGATCCGATCCGCGCATCCGCTCACAGCGAGCAAAACGGCGGCGGACAGCGCGATCGCGGGTATCGATCTGAATTTGGTGCTCATAGTGCCTCCCCATGTCTTGGCATGATCGAGCGGGGGTTGCGAGGGAACGCGGCCGGTTTCGGTCCGGCGCGAACCCTCTCCGATAGCCATAGATCGGAAGACGGAGGCGAGAACTGACACGAGAACGACACGAGCCGCGCGCCGAGCTCGCACGACGCGCTCGTGCTGCGCCGGCCGGCGTGCGCTGTTCAAGTCACGGGAATGGTCGTATGGTAGAAACGACCTCGGGGAGATGAGGCATGGGTGTGATCGATCGCGACCGCTGGCGCGACTTGGCGCCGCTCCTGGATAGGGCGCTCGAACTCTCGCCCAGCGAGCGAGCTGCCTGGCTCGACGAGCTTCGTGCGCGGTCGCCCCAGCTCGCCGCGCAGCTCACCGCGCTCCTCGCGCGCGAAGACGCGGCCGACCGCGCTGGATTCCTCGACGACTCGCTCGGCGCCGCGCTCGGCGAGGAGGTACGCGCGGCGACGCTCGCCGAAGCAGACCTCGCCGCCTACCTGCAGGTAGCGCTGGGCGATGTCTACACCATCGAGCGTGAGCTCGGTGGTGGCGGGATGAGTCGCGTCTTCCTCGCGCACGAGCACGCCCTCGGCCGCACCGTCGTGGTCAAGGTGCTCCTCCCCGTGCTCGTCGCCGGCATCAGAGCCGAGCGCTTCGCGCGTGAGGTGCGCATGGTCGCGGCGCTGCAGCACCCCAACATCGTCCCACTGTTCAAGGCCGGCGAGGCTGCGGGACTGCCGTACTATGTGATGCCGTACGTGCGGGGCGAATCGCTGCGCGCGCGACTGACCCGAGAGGGACCACTGTCGCTCGCCGACGCGCTTGCCGTTCTCCACGACGTCGCGCGAGCGCTCTCGTTCGCCCACGAGCAAGGTGTCGTGCACCGCGACGTGAAGCCCGAGAACGTCCTGCTCGCCGGCGATCCCTCCACGGGCTCGGGGCACGCTGCCGCTGTCGTGACCGACTTCGGCATCGCGAAGGCGGTGGTCGCCGCCGCCGGAAATCATGGCGAGGGGCCGAGTGCGCGCGACGAGAGTGCGAGAGACCTTCGTACGCTCAGCGCCGTCGGCACGACGATCGGGACGCCGGCCTACATGGCGCCCGAACAGGCGGCCGGCGACCGGCAGGTCGACCACCGCGCCGACATCTACGCCTTCGGGATCATGGCGTACGAGCTGCTCGCCGGCGTATACCCCTTCGCCGACCGCGAGACGCCGCAGGAGCTTCTCGCGGCCCATCTGGGTGAGACCCCGGCGCCACTCGCTCGCCGCGCCCCGGAGCTTTCGGCCACGCTCACCACGCTCGTGATGCGCTGCCTGGAGAAGGATCGGACGCGTCGGCCGCAGTCGGCGCGCGAGATCCTCGACGCGCTGGCAACCGTCGCGACGCCGCCGCCCGGAAGAGGTGCCGCGGCGTGGCGCAGACGTGGCCGTGGTCGAAGAGCGCTGCTGGCGGGCGCGGGGGTGATCGTGCTCGCGCTCGCAGCGTACGCCACGGCGTGGCGCATCGATCGTCGGTCACCTGCGACGGCGGTGCGCGCCCGCGCGCCGACGCTCGCCGTCCTTCCATTCGACGATGTCAGCGGTGACACCACCAACGCGTACCTCGGTGATGGGATCGCCGACGAGATCGCCACCGCGCTGAGCAAGGTCGGCGGGCTGCGCGTGGCGTCGCGCACCTCGGCCGCCGCGTTCCGTTCGAGCCACAATGTGGACGTACGCGAGCTCGGCCGCCGCCTCGGCGTGAGCACCGTGCTCGAGGGGCGCGTTCGCCGCGCGGGGGACCGGATGCGGCTCACCGTGCAGCTCACGAGCGTCGACGACGGTCTGACGCTCTGGAGCGACGTGTACGAGCGACAGGTGAAGGACGTGTTCGCGATGCAGGGAGAGATCGCCCGATCCGTCGTCGGTGCACTTCGCGCGACGATGCCTGGAACCGTGGGGCCGCAACTCGGTCGAGCGCTTCTCTCAGCGGGGACGACGAATCCCGACGCATACGACTTGTATCTGCGCGGCACCTATCTGATGGAACGGCGCGGGAGTGGCGTGCCAAAAGCGGTGGAGTACTTCGAGCGCGCCATCGCCGAGGACAGCACCTTCGCGCGCGCGTACGCGGCGCTCGGCTACGCACTCGTGATCTGGCCGAACTACGGCGGGCCGTCGGCGCCCGCGGTCGAGCATCGCGCCATGGATGCGGCGCGCCGCGCGCTCGCGCTCGACTCCACGCTCGGCGAGGCGTACGTCGCGCTCGCGCAAGCACACCAGTACGCCTTGCGCTGGTCTGAGGCAGGCGACGCGTTCCGCCACGCCGTCGCCGCCGACCCGGGCTTCGCGCCGGCTGAGTACCTGTACGGGCTGCATCTGCTCCGCACCGGCCGCACAGCCGATGCGGAAGAGTATTACCGCCGCGGCCGGATGGCCGATCCGCTGTCGGGGACGGCATCGGTCGGACTGGCGTATTGCCTCTCCCTGCTCGGCCGGTACGACGAATCGCTGGCCGAGAGCCGGCGCGCGTACGAGCTCGATTCGTCGCTCTTCATCGTGCATGCCCTCCTGGCGCTCGCCGTGCTGAACGACGGACGCGCGGGCGAGGCGCGCGCCCTCGCCCGCGCCGCGCTCCCGATTCCCTACAACGGCATGGCCGCGTACGTGCTCGGCGCCACGGGCGATCGCGCCGGCGCCGGCGCCATCGTGCGCCAGCTGGAGCGGCATCCGCGCGGCGAGTGGCACGTGGCGCGGACGCTCGGTTATGCGTACCTCGGGCTCGGCGATACCGCCCGTGCACTCTCCGCACTCGAAGACGCGGCGCGCGCCGGCGAGGCACCCGTGATGCCGCTGTCGGATCCGATGTTCGACGCCGTGCGGCGGAGCCCGCGCTTCGCCGCCGTCGTGAGGCAACTCCGGCTCGACGAGCGCATTTTCACCTCTGCCACGGGCGGACGCCTGCGCTGAGCGGGCTCCGCTTGGGTCTGACTACTTCGTCTCCTCCCGCGCGGCCTCGTCGTCGGGCAGCAGCGCATGATGCAGGAGCAGGCGCGCCTTCCGCCAATCGCGGTACACGGTCCGCTCCGCGACCTGGCGGAGCTCCGCGATCTCGCCGAAGGCGAACCCGCAGAAGAAGTGCAGGTCCACGAGCTCGGCGAGCGCGGGCTCGATCTCGGTGAGCTCATCGAGCGCGTCACCGAGTCGTTCCAGCTCCGCCGCCCGCTCGATTGCCTGGCGCGATGGCGGCTCGTCCCCGACCAGCGTGATCTCGAACTGGCGCCCTCTCTTCTGAGCGCGCCGGCTGCGCGAGTAGTCGATGACGAGTCCGCGCATCGCACGGGAGGCGTAGGCCAGAAAGCGCGGCCGGTCCGCGAACACGACGTTCTCGCGGCGGGCGATGTCGAGGTAAGCCTCGTGCAGCAGCGTCGTCGTGCCGAGCGAGAGCGAGGGGCCGCCGCGCCGAAGGTGGTGCTCGGCGAGCCGATGCAGCTCGCGATACAGAAGCGCGAACAGC
Organism: Gemmatimonadaceae bacterium; assembly: GCA_045804245.1. Lineage (GTDB taxonomy): Bacteria > Gemmatimonadota > Gemmatimonadetes > Gemmatimonadales > Gemmatimonadaceae > AG11. The sequence goes on from JBJMNN010000248.1 coordinate 4,293, forward strand.
TTGTCCGCCGCCTCTCGGTCGTCATGCTCGGCGCGTCGGATGAGTGCCTGGAATTCCTGCTCCACGGCTTCTCCCTCGGTGCGTGCGCGCCGCGTGCGGGACGTGAGCGTCAGCCTGACACTCGGTCACCGCCGCTCGATGCGCAAGATCGGCTCGGCAACAGATTGGCGCGAAAAGATCGGCTCGAAAGGATCGGCTCAAAAAGATCGACGCGGAGAGCGCGGAGGCTTCTGCGTCGCGAGGAGGTTTCGATGCCGACCAGAAAACAATAGCCTTGGAGTTGCGCCTGGAGAGGACGGTGCGCCAAGCGAAAGCTTCGTCATCGAGCGCAGTTCTCCGCGTCCTCGCCGTGCAACCTCCGCGCACTCCGCGCCAGTCAGTTCCGAAGCGCCTGCGCGATCCTCGAGCCGAGCGTCCCGCTGTGCGACCGCACCGACGACGCGCGCCATCTCGCGTTCGCCGAGCACATCGTCGCGCAGTACGAGAACATCCGCGACACCGAGATCAACGTCGCCGGCTCGGGCGCGAGCATCGAGTGCTGGTGCGGCGGAGCGGCGAAGCTAACGGTGCAGGCGCGCGCGCTGGTCCGCGCGCTACGGCGCGGGAGTTGGCTGCTGCACCTCGAAGAAGAAGAAGATGTTCGTCGCGTTGTCGGGACCGAGGCGTCCGGCCGCCTGCAGCTCGCGCACCTTGGTGAGGGTCTTGGCGGCGGCGATCTCATTCCAGACTGCGAGGCTGGTCACTCGGATGTTGACCGTCTGGTGCCAGCCTGCCTGTCGGTCGGTGATGATGTGGCTGTGGGCTGCCGCCGGCGCAACGGCGGGACCGCCGACTCGCGACAGGTCGAGCGTCGCCGGGTGGTTGAGGCACACGGTTCCGGCACCGCAGGCCACGGTGGCCGGGTCGGGGCTGAACCCTACAGGCGCGAGGGCGTAGATCTTCGGAATCGGTCCCTCCCGCGGGAACACCGCCGGGTCGGCACCGACCTCGCAGTCGGAAGGCGCGGCACTCGATGGCGGCTCGGCGCAGAAGTACAGCCGCGTGTAGCGCAACTGCACTGTCTCGCCGTCGAGCCATCCCATGATGAATCCTTTCGTGTCGCCGGCCGCCGAGTTGGGATTGTCGGCGGCGGCGTGCATCATCGGATCGCCTGCAGCCAACGCCCCAGTCATGTCCGGGCCGGCGCATGCGGCGATGATGGCGGCGACGATGACACCGCCGAGGGCAGTGACGGTCGCACCCGATCGAGAGATCGAACGAGCTGGCATGGTGAACCTCCTTGATTGACATCGCGGGTTACGTGGCCCTCGCGGCGTGGTCGCTCGTCGCGTGACCCGGAGTTCGGCACGACCGGCGAGTTTCGTTGCGCCCGTGTGACGGCGCCCGTACGTTCTTCGGCGAGACACGGTAGCGTCGCCCCCTCGCCCGCCTCTCCCCTGGCTCTCCCGGCACCGTATACAGGGGGCAAGCACCGGTGGATGCGCCTTCGATCTCTGGTCGATGACGGAGCTCAGGCTGTTCGGCGCGATCGAGCTGACCGGACCTGGCGGGCAGGAGCTGCGCTCCGTGCTCACCCAGCCCAAGCGCCTGGCGCTGCTCGTCTATCTCGCGGTCGCGTCGCCGCGCGGCTTCCATCGGCGCGATACGCTCGTCGCCCTCTTCTGGCCGGATCACGACGAGACGCACGCTCGCGCGGCGCTCAGCCGCGCCGTCTACCACATCCGCGGTGCGGTGGGGGAGGGCGTGCTCGTCAGTCGCGGCAACGAAGAGCTGAGTCTGGCCACGGACCGGATTCGCTGCGACGTGTCGGCCTTCGAGGACGCGCTGGCGGCGGACCGCCCTGAAGAGGCGCTGGCGCTCTACCGGGGCGACCTGCTCGCGGGCTTCTACCTTTCGGGTGCGCCCGAGTTCGAGCGGTGGCTCGACGAGGAGCGCACGCGCCTGAGGCGCGGCGCGGCTGTGGCGACCTGGGCACTCGCGGAGTCGCGAGAGCGGTCCGGGGATGCGGTCGGGGCCGCGGAGTGGGGAGCGCGCGCGGCCGCGTTCTCTCCCGTCGATGAGATGGTGTTGCGTCGGCAGCTCGGCCTCCTCGAGCGGCTCGGCGACCGGACGGCAGCCGTGCGCGCGTACGAAACCTTCGCCCGGAGACTCGAGCAGGAGTACGAGCTGGCGCCCTCGCCGCAGACACGCGCTGTCGTGGCACGTCTTCGTGCAGGCGCAGACAAGCGCACGGGGATCACGCTGCCCGGTGCGCCGCTCCCGTCGAATCACGCAGCGGTCGCACCCCTGACCGCTGGTCCGTCCACCGAAGTCACGGTCGATCGGGCGTCCGAGCCCGATTCGGCATTGGCCGCCGCGCCGCGCCCGGTCAGGCGCGCTGCCTGGAGTCCGCGATATCGGCTGGCTGCCTGGCTCGGATTCGGGACGCTGGTCGCGCTGTTGGGGATCGGCTCGTGGCAGCTCGTGGCAGGCGCACGGCAGGACCGTCTCCCCCGCACCCGAGAGCGAGTCGTCGTCGCCGACTTCGTGAGCCCGACCATGGACTCGACCCTGGGCGACGTCGTCGCCCACGTCCTGCGCAGCGAGCTCGCCCAGTCGCCCGCGCTCAGTGTGGTGGGCGGCGAGGCGATCGAGGCCGCGCTGCGTCGAATGCGTCGCGAGCCCGGCACGCGGCTCACCTCCGGCCTGGCGCGAGAGGTCGCCGCGCGCGAAGAGGTGAAGCTGGTAGTCGACGGCGACGTTCGCGCGGCCGGGATTGGTCTCGCTCTCACCGCTTCCGTAGTCGAGGTCGCGACTGGCGACATCATCGGCGGCGCCTCGGCGATCGCGCGAGATTCTACCGAGGTGCTGGCGGCCATCGAGCGTCTGGCGGGCAGCATCCGGCAGGCGGTCGGCGAGTCCATCGCGTCGGTCAGGACAGGTGATTCGCTCTACAGCTTCACGACCTCGTCGCTCCCCGCGCTACGGAACCACATGGCGGGCTCGCGGGCGCTCTGGCGCGGCGACTATCGGACGGCAGCCGAGCTGTTCGAGCGCGCGGTCGCGCTCGACCCCGCGTTCGCGCACGCCGACCTGATGCTCATGCAATCGCTGCGCGCGGGCGGCTTTCCGCGTGGCCGCGTGCTGCGTCCCCTCGTGCGTGCCTACGAGCTGCGGGATCGGCTCACCGAGCGAGAGCGCTACGCCGTCGAGGGAGTGTACCACCTCAACGTCACGGGCGACCTCCCGGAGGCCATAGCCGCCTTCCGGAAGCACATCGAGGCACTGAGGCAACTCCCGGTCGCCGAGGCGGGATTCTATGCGAGCCTGGGCAACGCGCTGCAGTTGAGCGGCGACCTCGCGTCGGCCGGCGCGGTACTTCGGGAAGCGCGAGTGCGCCACCCGAGCCCCGCCACCCTGACGGCTCTGATCAGCGTGCTCCACGCCGAGGGCAGCGACGCGGAGGCGCGAGGAGTTCTGGACGAGCTGTCGCGCCGCTATCCGGAGCATCCACAAGCTCTGACGATGCGTGTGAGGTTGCTCGCCGACTCCGGCCGGTACGACGATGCGCACGCGCTGGCGTCGCGGATCCGCCGGACCGACGAGGTGCGCACCGACCTCGAGCTGCAGGCCGAGTTGGACGCCATCCGCGGCCGGCTCGGTGAGGCCGCTGGGCACCTGACGGAGCAGCGGGACCATGCGCTCGCACGCGGGGATCTCGCCGCGGCGCTGAGCGTCGCGACCGCGCTCGGGCGGCTGCGCCTTCTCGCCGGCGACTCGGCCCGCGCCCTGCGAGAGGTCGACCGCCTGCTTGCGGGGCATCCCATCCGGTCGCTGGACGTGCTCTCGCGCCCCATCCTGCCGCTCGCGCTCTTCTACGCCAGGGCCGGCCAGCCGCGCCGCGCGCGAGCCTGGCTCGCCGCCTATGAGCGCGACGAGCCGCCCATTTTCCGCGGACCCGACCGATGGATGCTGCATCGCGTTCGCGCGACGCTGGACGCGGCTGAAGGGCGGCCGCAGCAGGCGCTGGCCGAGCTGCGGGAGGCGGCACTTGCGCCGGCTCTCCAGGTCGGCCAGTTCGACGATCCTCACCTCGCCATCGGTGACCACCCCGAGCTGGCGCGAATGTACGAGACGCTCGGCGCTCCCGACTCGGCTATCGCGGTGTACGAGCGCTACCTCGCCGCCCACTCGCTGGATCGAATGGTCGCGGACGCCTTCGAGCTGGGGCCCGCGCTGGAACGCCTCGGCCGGCTGTACGAATCGCGCGGCGACTCCGCCCGCTCCGCAGTCCACTATCGACGCTTCGCCGAGCTCTGGCACGGTGCCGACCCGGCGATCCGCGCGCGCGCCGAGGCCGCGCGGCGGCGCGCCGCCGCAATGCAACACGCCTCGGCCCGCGCCGCGATCAGCCCGCACTAGCTCGCGGCGCTGACTGAGGGGATCCGTTGGAACTCAGCAGGCAGGTGCGGGCACCGGAGTGGTGATCGGTGTGCCCGGCGGAATGTTGAAGCGCGTCACGAGGAGCACCGCAGGGGTGCTGCTCAGCACGATGGCCCGGTGCACGTGGAATCCTTCCTCGAAGTACGCCTGCCCGGAGCCGTACACCTGCGTCGTCGTGCAACCTGTCTTCTCACTGAACTCCTCGAGCTGGATCTGCCCGTCGAGGACGTAGACGAAACTGATGCCGGGGTGCGTGTGCCACGCGCCCGTTCCGGGCTGGAACACGTTCCGCTGCACGACGATGTCCGCCCGCACCCGCTGCTGCATCATGAACTCGGGGAGCTGGAGCTCGCGGAAGGGATCGAGCGGCGCGCGGTAGGTGAACGGCACCAGATCCGCAGCCGTCAGCGCCAGCTGGGGTTGTGCTGTAGCCTGCTGCACCTGCGATGAGGATCCCTCATCGCTCGCCGCGGTGGGCGTCGCGCCATGGTCACTGCACCCGGTCGAGATCAATAGCGCCGCGATAGTGGAGAGCACTTGTAGGCTGCGGATCGAATGCGAGACCATCGTTCACCTCCATGATGAGCGTCATGAGCGTTTCGACCGGCGACGCTCGCTGCCGTGACGAGCCGAGCCGGATGCGCGAGCTGCACTGGCATGTCGGGACGGGCGGTCCTATGTTCGACCGCCTGCCGTGGGCGACGCCGATCCTTTCCTAGGTAAACGACAAATCGCCTGGAAACCCGACATCGCTCGCTTTCGGGCGCACGCGTCAGTCGGCAAAGCCGTCTCTGTCGGAGCAGATGAGCACCTCGGCGAAGTCCCGGCTATTCCTGTCGGAGCTGCGGATCGGTAGTCGCGACTCGCTCGACCGGTGCGTCCCGCTCCTGTACCGCGAGCTCCGCGCGATCGCCCACCGCGAACTCGGGCGGCGACCGGCCGGTGGATCCCTCGAGACCTCCGGGCTCGTACACGAGGCCTACCTCAAGATTCTCGGGCAGGGCGGCGGGGAGACGCACGAGCGTACGCAATTCCTCGCGCTGGCGTCGGTGGTGATGCGCCACGTGCTCGTCGATCGGGCGCGGGCGCGAGGACGGGTGAAGCGCGGCGGCGCATACGGCGCAATCACGCTGGACGAGAACCGCATCGCGGTGGACGACCGGTGCGAGGCGCTGCTGCAGCTCGACGACGCGCTGAGCCGGCTCGCTGAGCTGGAGCCCCGACTGGCGCGGGTGGTCGAATGCAGGTTCTTCGGTGGACTGACCGAAGAGGAGATCGCCGCGGCGCTCGAGGTCACGGTGCGCACGGTGCAGCGCGACTGGGCCAAGGCGCGTATGCTGTTGCGGCGTGCGCTCGAATCGTGACGAGCGCCGATCGTCCGACGGGCGGCGCTGGCCCATTGCCGTCGCGCGACGAGTGGCGCCTGCTCGAGCCACTCATCGACGCGGTGCTCGATGCCCCGCCTGAGCGCCGATCCAAGCTCCTCGCGCAGCTGAGCGGCGGCGACGCGATCCGTCGGGCGGAGCTCGAGCGCCTCGTGGCGCAATGCGAGCGATCGTATTCCCCGCTGGAAGGGGCTGCGGCCGAGCAGTTCGCGGCGATGCTGGGCGACGAGGAAGCACCGCCGATGCCCGAATCGCTCGCTGGACGCTACCGGCTCGTGCGCGAAGTCGGCCGCGGCGGCATGGCCATCGTGTATCTCGCGCGCGACCTGAAGCACGGGCGCGATGTCGCCGTCAAGATCGTGCGCCCCGACGTGGCGGCGGCGCTCGGCCCGGGACGCTTCCTGCGGGAGATCGAGATCGCTGCCCGGCTCCGCCACCCGCACATCGTGCCGCTCTACGACTCGGGCGAGGAGCTCGTGGCGTCCGACGACCCCGAGCGAGGCGACGCGGGGCCGCCGCTCCTCTACTACGTCATGCCCTACGAAGTTGGGCACTCGCTGCGCGAGCGGCTCACCCTCGGCGGGCCGCTGTCGGTCGAGGAGACGGTGCGAGTCCTCCAGGACGTCTGCGAGGCGCTGTCGCATGCGCACCAGCACGGGATCGTGCACCGGGACGTGAAGCCGGATAACGTGCTGCTCTCCGGGCGCAACGCCATGGTCACCGACTTCGGCGTGGCGCGCGCCGTGAGCGAGGCGGCGGAGGCCACGCTCCCCGTCGGACGGCTCACCCTCGGCACCCCGGCGTACATGGCGCCGGAGCAGGTCGCGAACGATCCGCGCGTGGATCATCGGACGGACATCTACGCGGTCGGCGTGCTGGCATACGAGCTGTTGGTGGGTCGCCCGCCGGTCCCTGCTGGCGCACGCGGCCGGTCGACGGCGAGCCGCGCGTTCGACGCGGCGAGGCTGCTGCCAGGCGTTCGCCCCGACGTGCCCGATGCGCTCGTGGACGTGATCGCGAGGTGCCTGTCGGAGCGGCCGGCCGATCGTTGGCAGAGCGCCGACGAGCTGCTCGAGCAACTCGCCTCGTTCGCGCCCCGGGGCTCGGCGGCCACCGGCCCCGCACGCCGACGGTCGAGTCGAGTGCTGACGTTCGTCGGCGCCGCAGTGGTCGCCGCGTTGTCCGCGGCGATCGCGATCGGCTCGGCGCGCGAACGCGGTGAGCGTCCCGCCCTCCTGCTCGGCCGGGCCGTTCAGCTCACCGCCGACCGCGGCCTGGAGGTCGAACCCTCGATCTCGCCCGACGGTCGGCGCGTCGCCTACGCCGCAGGCCATTCACTGCGGATGCACATCTTTCTCCGGACGGTCGCCGGCGGCAAGCCGGTGCGGCTCATCAGGGACACTGCCGAGAACGAGTGGCTCCCACGCTGGTCTCCGGATGGGACGCGCATCCTGTTCCTCTCGAGGGGCGGCGTCTTCAGCGCGCCGGCGTCCGGCGGACCGGCGCGGCAGGAGGTTCCGAGCCGGCCCGGCGTCATCGTGACGTCCGCGACGTGGTCGCCGGACGGTCGCGAGATCGCCTTCGTGCGTGGCGATTCCCTCCTCGCGCGGCTGGTGCGCTCGGGGCGCGACCGCCTCGTCACCACCGAGTTCGACCTGCACTCCTGCGCGTGGTCGCCCGACGGCGATCGGCTGGCCTGCGTGTCCGGCAACCATTTCTATGTCACGGTCGGGGCGATCTTCGGCCTCGGGCCGATGTTCGGCAATCTCGCGCCGAGTCGGATCGTGCTCATCCCGGCCGCCGGTGGCGGCGCGGTGAGCGTGACCGACAGCATCTCGTTGCATCAGAGTCCCGTCTGGTCACGAGATGGGCGGACGCTCTACTACGTGTCCAATCGGCAAGGCCCGCGGGACGTCTACGCGCTCGACGTCGGCCGGCACGCGCGGGCGGATCGGGAGCCGGTGCGCGTCACGACGGGGATCGGCGCGCAGTCCATCGACTTCTCGTCCGACGGCGCGCGCATGGTGTACGCCGCGTACTCGAGCAGTGCCAACATCTGGGCGATGCCGATCCCGAACCGACCGTCTGGGTCGGCCTCGTCGGCGGTGCAGCTGACGTCGGGCAACCAGACCGTCGAGGGCGTGCGGGTCTCTCCCGACGGCCGGTGGGTCGTCTACGACTCGGACCTCAGCGGCAACTCCGATGTGTATCGCGTGCCGGTCACCGGCGGCGAGCCGGAGCGACTCACGCGCGCTCCGATGGACGAATTTCGGGGCGCGCTCTCCCCGAGCGGGAAGGAGCTGGTGTACCACACGTTCCAGACCGGATCGCGGAATTTGTTCCTGCTGCCGCTCGACGGTGGCCCGATCCAGCAGCTCACGCGGTCGACGGCGCAGCGGTCGATGGCAAACTGGTCGCCCGACGGCACCGCACTCACGTTCTTCGACATGGTGACGGCGGACGTGTTCGTCATGCGCCGTAACCAGCGCGGGCGCTGGGGAACGCCACGATTCGTGGGCGGACGCGGTTGGCGCCCGGAGTGGTCCCCCGACGGGCGCACGATCGTCTTCGCCTCGGCGACGGACGGCCGCATCAGCGCGGTGCCGGCCGACTCGGGCGCCCAGCGCGATCTATACGTGCCGCACAACGAGGATCCGTTGGCCGAGCTGGCCGTCTTTTCAACTGACGGGCGAGAGCTGTTCTTCAAGAGCCATGACGCGCAGGGCCGTGCATCGTTCTGGTCGATACCGGCCAGCGGCGGACGTCCGCGACTTCTCGTGCGTTTCGACGACCCCGCGCGCGCATCGAACCGCTTCGAGTTCGCCAGCGACGGCCGGCGGTTCTATTTCACCATCGAGGACCGGCAGAGCGACATCTGGGTCGCCGAGGTCACGAAGAAGTGAAGCTTCCGGCCGAGGCGGAGGTGGGTGAGGATGTGGTGATCCACCGCAGGGCTTCCACATCGATCTCGTGGTCGAGCGCAGCGTAGTCGTCGAGGTGAAATCACTCGATCGACTCGCATCCACCCATCGGAAGCAGCTCCTCACCTACCTGCGGCTGACGAACCTTCGCGTCGGACTGCTGCTGAACTTCGGGGTGGATACGATGAGGGAAGGGATCAGGCGCGTGGTGAACGAGTTCTGATCGTTGTCCTCTCGCAAGCGGCCAAACTGCTGTTCGCAGGGGTCGCAGAGAACTGAGAGGACGCAGGACCGCGTTCGCCGTACCGCGCTCCCTCAGTTCCCAGCGCCCTCTGCGAAAGCCGTTACGACCCCGGCGCGACGGACAGCGCGAGCCGCCTTGACGACCACGAAGCTCACTCGGTCGGCCATGTGCACAAAGCTACGATCATTTGCTCGCACCGTCGACGTCGCGCGCCAAGGCGAGAGCCGCCACCTGCCGCGCGATGCCGAGTGAGGCGTCCTTGTCGAAGCGATAATGAATGCCCGCGTAGAGCCGTGATTCTCCCGCCTCGTCCGCCATCGCGGCAAGGCGATCGGCATCGGCTGGGAAGAGCGCGCCGAGCACGTACGCCGTCGCCCCCGAGGAGCAGCCGTGGCTCGACGGATAGGACGGGTGATTCGGCCTTCCGACCGGCGTGGTGATCGCCGGATCCACTCGATAGGGACGGATCAACCAGTACGTGTACTTCGCGTCGTAGCAGGCGATGGTCGCATCCATCGCGGCCATGTCCGTGAGCGCGAGGGTGCGCGCGGCCCGCCGTTCATTCAGGTGGTATCGTGCGATCAGCTTCGTCGCTTCCTCGTTCCAGAACCCGGACACCAGGCTTCCCGCCGTCAGCGCCCAGCGCTCGGCGATCTGGAGCTGCTCGGAGGTCCGATTGTCGGAGAGTCGCCGCACCTCCGCGAGGGCCGCGAGGAACGCCGGGCTGTTGAAGGCGGGCGGCGGTGGTGGACGGAACTGAGCTCCCGACTCCATGAAGAATGGCCGCACCTGGCCGAGAAGTGGGAGCTGCGGCAGGCGCGCGGGCACGAAGTCGCTCGACCAGAGGCCTTCACCGGTCGGCACGGTGCCGGTCCACACCGCGTCGAAGCGATCACTCCGCGCCAGTTCGACGACGCCCGCGCCGACTGCTCGGCCGACGATCTCTCCCGCGGCGAACGCACTCTGCGCTTTCGTCGATCCCGCGAGCTCATTCTCCTGGAGCTTGAGCTGCGACTCGAACAATGCCGCATCCGCCGGGAACAGTGCGCTCAACACGACTGCCGACGCGGCAGCCACCGCACCCTGCGGCGACGCGTGCGGTGGAGGGCCGAGCGGCGGCTCGTCCGCCG
>JBJMNN010000249.1:0-6217 GCA_045804245.1 Gemmatimonadaceae bacterium
CGATAGCTGCCGACTCGCCTGTCACCCTCGTAGACGGTCAGCTGTCTCGCGGCGAGATCGACCTCGATGCGCGTGCTCGCCGCCGGCAGCAGCGTGGCCTTGGGGGTTCGGCCGACGTCGACGCTGTCGGGGGAGAGGTTGCCGGTTGCCGGGGTCGCGCCGGTCGCGCCGGTCGCGCCGGTCGCACCGGTCGCACCGGTCGCACCGGTCGCACCGGTCGCACCGGTCGCACCGGTCGCACCGGTCGCGCCCGGAGTCGTGGCGCCGGCGCCAATGCTGGTGTCGCCCGCAGCCCCGGTCGTCGGCGCCGACCGCGTCGCGCCCGGAGCGGGCTGCGGGGAGGCCATCGCGCCGCCGCTCGCCGACGTCTGCACGCCCCCGTTGGCCGTCGCCGCCGCGGCGCTGTCGGCCGCCCGCTTCTGGCTCGTGTCCTCGATCGTGCACGCGGCCGCCAGCAGCGCCAGCGCCGCCGTCGTGCCCATGGCCGCGTCCCTGAATCCTCGTCGCATCCTGCCGTCCCGGTGAGTGACGGGTGGCGAGCGAGGCAAGAGACGTGCGGGGGCCCGGCGCCGGAGCCGGTTCGTCTGGAGCGAACGCCGCCATAGTTGCGCGACAGGTGCTAGTTTCGAGCGAGCGCCAATTCACCTCCACTCCGCGCGACACCGTGCTGACAGGCACCAACCTCGTCTACACGAAGAAGTACAACCTCCGCATCGTTCACGAGGTGATCCGGGTGCACGGACCGCTCTCACGAGCGGACGTCGCCAGGCACACTCACCTGAGCGTGCAGACCGTCTCCAATCTCGTGAAGGAGCTGCTCGACCTCCGGCTCGTGCAGGAGGGAGGGCGCCGGAGCGAGGGGCGCGGCGCGCCGTCCACCGAGCTCACGATCAACCCGGACGGCGCCTACGCGGTCGGTCTGGACCTCGACCGCGACCATCTGACGGGCGTGCTCGTCGACCTCGCGGGGCAGGTGCGCCAGCGAATGCACATGGAGGTTGCGACGCCGTCGGCCACCGAGGTGCTGGAGCTCATGTGCGGCATGGTGACGTCGATGGCCGAGGCGCAGGGTTTGGGCGTCGACGATCTCGCGGGGCTCGGCGTGGGCGTGCCGGGCCCGATGCACCGCGACGAGCAGGGCACGGGCTTTCTCGTCAACCCCAAGGCGTTTCCAGGCTGGCACGACATTCCGCTCGCGTCGTGGCTGAACGATCGGCTCGACATGCCCGTGTACCTGGAGAACAACGCGCTCGCGGCCGCGGTGGGCGAACGGTGGTACGGCGGGGGTCGTCAGATCGGGACGTTCTTCTACATCTACGTCGGCAGCGGCCTTGGCGGCGGCCTGATCATGAACGGGCAGCCTTACCAGGGGTTCTCGGGGAACGCGGGAGAGATCGGCTACCTGCCGACCGATCTGTCGCGCGACGCCTCGGCGCCGGTGACGGACGACGAGCCGCATGTCGGGCTCCACTTCAACATGCCGCGCCTGTACGCGCGTCTGCGCCGGGGCGGCACCGAGGTGGGAACGCTCGAGGAGCTCGACCGGCTGTTCGCGGCGTCGCATCCCGGCATGCTGGCATGGATGGACGACGCCGCCGATCACCTCACGGCGCTCGTGCTGGCGATCGAGTACGTGCTGGACCCCGAGGCGATCTGCTTCGGCGGACGCCTGTCGGATCGCATCCTCGCCGGCCTCATGGCGCGCGTCGCCAGGCTGCTCCCTACCCGGCGCGTGGGCGGCAAGGTCTCGGTCCCGCGGCACTTCCTCGCTACCGCGGGGGTGGACGCCGGTGCGCTCGGCGTGGCGACGCTGCCGATCTACGAGATCTTCGCGCCCGCGCCACGGGTGTTGCTGAAGGATCGACGCCGTGCGGCGAACGGCGGCGCGGGGCTGCGCCGATCGGTCAACTCGCTCTGACGGGCGCCCCCGTCATCGGTATTCTTCAGCCGATGACACGCAGCCATTTTCGTCTCCGCGCCGCGGCGTTCGCAATCTCAGCGATGTCCGTGGCACCGAGCGCTGGCGCGCAGGCGCCGGCCACGACGGCGATCCGCCTCAGCCAGATCGGATTTCTCCCCGCCGCGCCGAAGGTCGCGGTGGTGGTCGGCACCAGTGCATCGACCTTCGCCGTCGTCGGCGCCGAGCGCGGCGACACCGTGCTGCGCGGCAGGCTGACACCGCCCAGGCCGTGGGCGCTGTCGGGAGAGCAGAACGTGCGGCGCGCCGACTTCAGCCGACTCACACGAGCGGGTCGCTATCGCCTCGTCGTACCGGATGTGGGCGCGTCGCCGGCGTTCGAGATCGGCACAACGCGGCTTCACGAGCTCGCGGTCGCGACGCTCAAGGGGTTCTACTACCAGCGCACCAGCATCCCGCTCGACGCCAGATTCGCGGGCCGGTGGTCGCGCGCAGCGGGACACCCCGACACGCTGGTGCTGGTGCATCCGTCCGCCGCGTCCGCGTCGCGGCCCGCGGGGACGCGCATCTCGTCGCCGCTCGGCTGGTACGACGCGGGCGACTACAACAAGTACGTCGTGAACTCGGGCATCAGCACGTACTCGCTGCTGCTCATCGCGGAGCAGTATCCGAAGTATGCCTCTGCTTTGCGCACGAACATTCCCGAGAGTGACAACGCGCTGCCGGACGTGCTCGACGAAGCGCTGTTCAACGTCCGGTGGATGCGCTCGATGCAGGATCCCGCCGACGGTGGGGTGTATCACAAGCTCACGAACGCGGCGTTCGACGCGTTCATCGAGCCACGGGCAGCCACGGCACCGCGGTACGTCGTGCAGAAGAGCACCGCAGCGGCGCTCGACTTCGCGGCGGTGATGGCGCAGGCCTCGCGCGTCGTGCGCGCCTATCCGCGCGAGCTGCCCGGCCTCGCCGACTCGCTGCGGGTCGCGGCGCTGGCCGCCTGGCGCTGGGCGCGCCAGCATCGCGACTCACTGTACGATCAGAGCCGGATCAACGCCTCGACGACGCCGCAGATCCAGACGGGCACGTATGGTGACCGGCACGTGGCGGACGAATTTCGCTGGGCGGCGGCCGAGCTCTTTCTCACCACCAAGCAGGACAGCTTTCTCGTCGCCGCTCCGCCGGTGGCGTCGGATACCATCGACGTGCCGTCGTGGGGCTCGGTCGGCACGCTGGCGCTCGTGTCGCTCGTCGACCGGCGCGGCGATCGTCCCGCCGCGGCGAACGGGCGAGTGATCACCGACCGGCTCCTCGCTCTCGCGCGATCACTGCGCGACGTCGCCGACACCACGCCGTACGGCATCGCGATGGGTCGACGTGCCGACTTCGAGTGGGGAAGCAATTCGGTCGCCGCCAATCAGGGGCTCGTGCTGATGCAGGCGTATCGCCTCACGCGCGACACGAGCTACCTGCGCGCCGCCGTCGCCAACCTCGACTACATCATGGGTCGCAATCCGACGGGCTACTCGTTCGTCACCGGTATCGGCACGAAGACGCCGATGTTTCCGCATCACCGTCCGTCGGCTGCGGATACGGTGGTCGCGCCGGTGCCCGGGCTGCTCGTCGGCGGGCCGAACCCGGGGCAGCAGGATCACTGCGCGGGGTATCCCTCGTCGCTCCCCGCGCTGTCGTACGTCGACGCGCAGTGCAGCTACGCGTCGAACGAGATCGCGATCAACTGGAATGCGGCGATCGCATATCTCTCCGCCGCGATCGACGCCGAATACGGACCGCGCGGGACGCTCACGCGGTGACGGTGCGAGGCAACTCCGTTCGCGCGACCATCCTGCTCGCGGTCGTCGCGCTCGTCGTGGCGTGCACGCCACCGTCGTCGGCGCGCCGGTCCGCGCGCTCCGATGTCGCGAGCCGGCCGTACGTCGTGCTCGTGTCACTCGATGCGTTTCGATACGACTTCATCGAGCGATATCGGCCGGCGGCGCTCGAGCGGCTGGCGGCGCGCGGCGTCGCGGCGCGTGCGCTGATCCCGCCCTTTCCGTCGAAGACCTTTCCGAGCCACTACACGATCGCGACGGGGCTGTATCCCGGACATCACGGCATCCTCGCCAACACGTTCTACGATCCGGCGTTCGGCGGTTGGTTTCGCGTGAAGGACAGCACCACCGTGCGCGACGGCCGCTGGTACGGCGGGACGCCGATCTGGGTCGCAGCGGAGCGCGAGGGGGTGCGCACCTCGGTCTACTTCTGGCCGGGCTCGGAGAGCGCGGTGCAGGGGCTGCGACCGTCGGCGTGGTGGAGCTACCGCGCGTCGGTGCCCGACTCCGTGCGCGTCGACGCGAGCATCGCGCAGCTTCGTCTCCCCGTGGAGCGGCGTCCGCACCTCGTGATGCTCTACCTCACCGACGTCGACGACACGACGCACAAGTTCGGGCCGGACACTCCACACACCGCCGCCGCGGTCGCGTCGATCGATCGCGCGGTGAGCCGGCTCCTCGACGCGAACGCCCGACTGCCGCAGCGCGATTCGGTGAACGTGATCGTGCTGTCCGATCACGGGATCGAAGCGAGCGCGCAGGAGAAGATGCTCCCGCTGCGTCCCCTGCTCGCGGCGGCGGGGATCGACACGCTGCGGGTGCAGATGGGCGACAACGGGCCGACGATGTCGCTCTGGTTCGGCGGCGACACGGCGCTCGCGCATCGCGCGCTCGGCGCGCTCGCCGCCGGTCTCGTGCACGCGCGCGCCTACGCGCGCGGCGCCACGCCGGCGCGCTGGCACGTGAACGGGAACGCACGCGGTGGCGAGGTCCTCGTCGTCGCCGAGCCCGGCTACGTCGTGGCGAAGAGCGCGGGCGATAGACTGCTCGACCGCGGCAACCACGGCTGGGATCCGAGCGATCCCCTGATGCTCGGCATCTTCGTCGCCGCCGGTCCACAGATCAGCGCGTCGGGTGCGATCCCGTCGTTCGAGAGCGTGCACGTCTATCCGTTCCTCACGTCGCTGCTACGGCTCGCGCGCGCGCCGCGCACCGACGGGGATCCCGCGGTGCTCGCTCCCTACCTCCGCGCCGATCGCTGACGGACGGGCTCGGCGACGTTCGGCGTGGTGTGCCCCTTGCTCCCTGAGTCGCTGAGCAGGACACGATCACCAGAACGCGAGGGAGCGAGATGTCCGAACGACACAAACCGCACAACGGCCGCGACAGCGACGGCAACTTCCGTGTGAAGCAGGTCGACCTCGACGACGTGCAGGCGGATCCGGAGGGTGAGGACATCCTGCGCGACGACGTTCGCCAGGGCGGCGCGATCGCGGACACTGGAGCGCTCGCTGGCGAGCGCGCCGCGGAGATCGGGCGCCGGATCGAGGAGAATCGGGAGGACGTCCGGAAGCTCGCCCGGGAGAAGTGAGTTAGCGGCACAGTGAGTTGGTTGGTTGGATCGTGGGCTCGCGGGCTCCAACGAACCCACGATCCAACCAACCAGCTCACCCCTTCGGGTCGCTACATTTCTTCCGTGCACACAGACCCCACCCTCGCGGCAGCGATCGAGACGCGCCGCACCTTCGCCATCATCAGCCACCCCGACGCGGGCAAGACCACGCTCACCGAGAAGCTTCTGCTCTACGGTGGGGCGATCCATCTCGCGGGTACGGTGAAGGCGCGCCGCCAGCAGCGCCACGCGACCTCCGACTGGATGCAGATGGAGCAGGAGCGCGGCATCTCGGTCACGTCGAGCGTGATGCAGTTCGCCTACGAGGGCTTCCAGGTGAACCTGCTCGACACGCCGGGCCACGAGGACTTCTCGGAGGACACGTATCGCGTCCTCATCGCCGCCGACAGCGCCGTCATGCTGCTCGACAACCGCAAGGGCGTCGAGGAGCGAACGCGGCAGCTCTTCGCGGTGTGCAAGCGGCGCCGCATGCCGATCTTCACCGTCGTCAACAAGTGCGACCGCGTCGGTGAGGATCCGCTCAAGCTCGTGAGCGACGTCGAGGCCGATCTCGGCCTCGACTGTCATCCCGTGACGTGGCCGATCCACGCGGACGGCGCGTTCATCGGCGTGTACGACCGGCGGCGCAAGCTGATCTACCGCTTCGAGCGCGGCGAGGATCACGGCGCCAGCGAGGCCGACGTGCAGGTCGCGTCGCTCGACGATGCCGGCGTGCGCGACTTGCTGGGAGGCGAGGCGCACGAGCGGCTCGTGCACGACATCATGCTGCTCGACGAGGCGGGGCATCCGTTCAGCCACGAGGCCGTGCTCGCCGGTGCGCTGTCGCCCGTGTTCTTC
>JBJMNN010000250.1:0-9730 GCA_045804245.1 Gemmatimonadaceae bacterium
GCGGCTCGGCAAGGCGGACATCCGCGGAACGCCTGGCCGGATGCCACGCCAGAAGTACTGCGACTACGGCAAATCGCAGCAGGTGCCGTGATCACTGCACGTATCTCGATCGTTCCACGACCACTCCCTTCTTCCACACCCCGACGATCCGTCGCGTCGCCAGAATGTCCCGCGTCGGATCGCCCTCGACGAGCACGAGGTCGGCCCGCATCCCGCGCACGACGCGTCCACGATCGGCAAGCCGGAATGCCCGCGCCGCCGCCGACGTCGCTGCGGTCAACGCCTGCACGGGAGTGAGCCCCGCGCCGACGAGCAGCTCGAGCTCCCCGTGCAGCGAGGCGCCGTACGTCGCGCCCGGCGAGGGCGCGTCCGTCCCCGCGAGCAGCGGCACTCCCGCCCGCGCGAGCTGGCGCACCGCCGCGTCCGTGCCGGCGCACGACGCGCCCGCGCGCACCGGGAACGTCATCGCGGCACGCCCGCGCATCGACGGACGGATGTATGGCCGGAGCAGCGTATCCGCCGCGACCTTCGGCGCGATCGACCGGCCGCAGTCGCCGTACAGCACGGTCAGCGTCGGCACGACGAACACGCCATGGCGCGCGGCGAGCTGGCCGAAGTCCGGCGACGCGGTGGCGCCGGTGAACAGGTGCGCGAGCCCGTCGGCGCCGGCCTCGATCGCGTCGCGTGCCTGCCATTCGCTCAGCACGTGCACGACGGCGAGCTTGCCGCGCGCATGCGCCGCGGCGATGAGTCCCGCGAGCGTGCGCTTGTCGATCATCGGCACCTTTCGCCCGAGCGACGAGAGATCGTCGTAGATGACCTTCAGATAGTCTGACCCCTCGGCGATCCGCGCGTCGACGAACGCCGGCGCGTCGGCCGAGTCGGTGATCGTCGGGATGGGTGGACCGCCCATCTGCGACGGATGGCCGCCCGGCGCGCTGGCGCCGATCCCCGCCGTGCGCACCGCCGCGATGTCCGGCGGATCGCTCGCCCGGAGCGCCTTGACGCGCTCGTAGCGCAGGCCGCCACTGAACATGTCGAGCGCGGTGGTGACGCCGAACGCGAGCGCCTGGCGCAGGTCGGCCTCGGTGCTGTCGGAGACATGCACGTGCGCGTCGATCAAGCCGGGGAGCAGGGTGCGTCCGCGTCCGTCGACGACACGAGTGTCGGCCGGCACCGCGAGCTGCGCTCCGCCGACCTCGGCGATCACGCTGTCTCGCACGAGCACACTCCGGTGCTCGCTCACGCGCTCGCCGTCGAACAGCCGCACGTCGCGCACGACGAAGGTGCCCTGGGCGCGCATGGCGTGCGGCGCGAGCGCGACGGCGACGACGGACGCGACGGCCAGGAGTTGTCTCATTCGTCCTCGGGCTCAGGTGAGACCGCTCTCATCGAGGACACGCTGGCGACGCGAATAGTTGCGTCAGGCGGATGGATGATCTCCGCTGTCGTGCGCGGCGGAAGCGAAGCATCAGCTCGCTAAAGAAGTTCGCAATTGTGTTGTAGATCACTCACTTTCCGTTGCACTCGCGCAGCGATCTCGTCCTTGTGTTTTGGCGTAAGTGTAATTGCCGCATCTCTTTACGCGTTTGTTTATCAGGCATGCCCAATGCCCGCTCCGCTTGCGCCCCCTCCAACGACCATCCCCAATTCTACAGGAGGCTGTATGACGATTTTCACGTACCAGCGGCTCGCCCCCCTGGCAGTGGCGGGTCTCGTCAGTCTCGGCGCGTGTGCGGATGGCAGTTCCAACCCGACCTCACTCGCCCCAGCAGGGGGAAGCCGCCTCGCGCCATCGGCGGGACGCCTCTTCCTGGGTCAGGTGACGACCGATGCCTCCGTCGTGCTGGGTGAGCTCAAGGTGTGCAAGCAGGGAAACGTGAGCGGCGCGTACCTCGTCGTTCGCACCCAGTTCGTCAGGGAGGATGTCGCCCCACCGGGCAGTCCGTCCGGCAGCGTGCAGTCCCCGACGACGGTCGAGTCGGGACAGTGCGTGGTGGTGGCGATCGACGGCGGTCCCGACGGCATTGCCTCGAGCGTGACCGTCGACGAGACATCGGCCGGCTTCGTCAGCGTCTCGGCGGTCGATGAGCGCGGCCCACTGGTGGGCTACCAGGAGGGAGACGAGATCCTGATCAACCAGTACCACGGCACCGTGATCACCTACGTGAACCACGTCGAGCCGCCGCCGATCTGCGACTTCATCACCTTCGGACGTCTGGTAGTCGAGGTGGGCGGCGACAAGGTGGTCATCAGCGGTAACGCCGGCGGCAACCAGCCGGGAGGCGGAACCCTCGCCGAATTCCACGTCGAAGCGAACGGCGTCGACAACCATGTGGCCAACGTCGCCAGCTACGGCCCGATAGCGAGCGGCGCGCTCGCCGGGCTCACCAACTCGCGCATCACGACGGGCATCGCGAAGAACGGCGTTTCAGTCGAGCTGCGTCTGTGGGATGGCGGCGAGCCGGGCAAGGGGACGGATCGGGTGTACGTGAAGCTCGGTACCACCGAGATCTTCGGAGCCACCGGGAAGTTGATCGATCAGGGCAACATGCAGTACCACTCGACCTGCCGGGGCCCCGGGTAAGCTCTTCCCTGGCACGAAGGCGGTAGGTGTCGCACGACTCGGCCGCGATCCAGTTCGGATCGCGGCCGAGTCGTATCACGAGCTCGCTCGCTACTCGGATGCAACGGTGCGCGCCGCGCTTTCACCTTCGAGCTTCGCCAGGACGAGCGCCAGCGCGCGCCGGAGATGCTGCACCAGTCGCTGCTTCGCCGCGGCTGCGGCGCGCGCGCGGCATGCCTCGAGGATCGCATCGTGGTCGGCGAGCCATTCCGGCGTGCGGGTCGGCAGCGCGTCGTGCGCGCTCGAGTAGCGTGCGACCGTGCTCCGGAGATTCTCGATCGTCGCGAGCTGGCGCGGTCTGGCCGCTGCTTCATATAGAGTGCGGTGGAACCGCCAGTCTCCCTCGACCCACTCCGGCCCGCCCGCGGTCCGCGTCGCCTCCGCGTGCGCCGCATCGATCCGCCGCCAGTGCTCGGGCGTCATTCTCGGCACGGCACGCTCGATCAGGTCACCCTCCAACAGCACTCTCATCTCATAGACTTCCGCCACCTCGTCGGCCGAGAGCGAGATGACGAACGCGCCCCGGTTCGGGTAGACGTGAACGAGCCCCTGCGCTTCGAGGCGGAGCAGGGCATCGCGCACGGGGAGGCGGCTCACCCCGAACCGGTCGGCCAGCTCCTCTTGCCGCAGCGCCTGGCCCGGCGCGAGCGCTCCGCGCAAGATCTCCTCGCGCAGGGTCTCGGCGATCAAGTCGGGTGTCGTCGCTCCGCGCCGGACGCGGGTTCGCTCGTTGACGGGCATGTTGTATACATGTTAACATTCCTCGACAGTACGGCAACCCCTTTCATATAGTCGACAGTACGGCAACCCCTTTCATATAGAGGCCGCATGTCCGAGCACCGCGCCACCGTCCGCTGGGAGCAGGCGGGCGGACCGTTCGCCAAGCGCCAGTACTCGCGCGCCCACACCTGGTCGTTCGACGGCGGGGTCACGGTCCCGGCGGCGGCCTCGGTGTCCGCCGTGCCGGCGCAGTTCACCGACCCGTCGGCGGTTGACCCGGAGGAGGCCTACGTCGCCGCGATCGCGAGCTGCCACCTCCTCTCGTTTCTCCCCCTCGCCGCCCTCGCGGGGTTCGAGGTGTCACGATACGAGGACGATGCTGTCGGACGAATGGCCAAGAACGAGCGGGGGAAGCTGTGGGTGAGCGAGGTCGAGCTGAGCCCGCGCGTGACGTGGGGCGAGGGGAAGGCGCCGAGCGCGGAGCAGGAGGCGGAGCTCCACCATCGGGCGCATGAGGACTGCTACATCGCGAGCTCGGTGCGGACGGAGATCAGGGTTCGGTCGGCTGTCCTCGGATGACTTGGCTCGCAGCGGCTTCTCCTATATGAACTTGCATATGGGAGTCCGCAGCCCTATTCTGGGGTCAGGACCTAACCAGGGAGGGTAGCATGGCCACGCTGGTACGCGAGCTCGAGGCAGTCGAGCAGCTGCACGACGAGTTCGGTTTCACCTACAGCGGCCTGGCGGCCGCCGTGAACACGAGCGAGAGCAACCTGCATCGCTGGCGCTCCGGAAACGGCGCCCCGCCGACACCCGTGTTCCTCGCCCGCCTGGCGGCGCTGAGGGCGTTCGTAGCGGAGCTCCGTCGCACGTTCAAGGACGAAGGCGAGGCCCGATCGTGGCTCGATATCCAGGTGCCGGCACTCCGTGGGCAGACACCGCGGACGATGATCCTCGACGGGCACGTCGACCGCGTCACCGGCGTCCTCTACGCCTTCAACGCCGGCGTTGCCATCTGACGAGCGGGCGGATCGAGCGCTGCAATCCGGTTTCCGCGGCGTCGTCTAGGGCGGACACTGAAGTCCTTCGCGCCGCGCGCGATCCTCACGCTCGATGTCGCACTCCGGCAGGTGCTCGATCTCACCGACCCCACCGTGCGCGCGGAGTGGGACATCACGCTCGACGACCTTCGTACGGAGCACGATTACACGCGATGTCACGAGATCGCGCAGGTCGCGCGACGTGACGGCTATGAGGCAATCCGGTTCCCGTCGGCGACAGGGGAAGGCGTGAACTTGGCGATCTTCTATGACCAGCGACACACGGGATCGTACGTCGTCGTGCAGGCGAGCGAAGAGCTCGACCTCGATGCGCTGGCGGACCGCGGCCACAATGATTGACGGCGCGCTCAACGCCGCGCTGCGTCATGACCGCCTCCATCCATCAGAGTAACGGTTCATCTCACTGATGTTGGCGGTGCATCTCGTCGTGCACGCGGTCATGCGGCGGTGGTCCAGAGATGCTGCGCGGCGTAGGCGCGCCACGGCCGCCACCGCTCGGCCACAGCACGCAGCCGCGCGGGAGAGAGACCGCCGGTCATGCGTCGCAGCACGAGATCACTGTCGGGAAAGGCGTCGGCGGACCGTAGCGCGCGCATGACGACGTAGGTCGCCGTCCACGGCCCGATGCCGGGGAGCTCCGTGAAGCGTCGCTCGAACTCCGCGTGCGAGCGGCTTGGCGCGTCTCCGCGCAGCTCGGGGAGCTCGCCGATCGCCACGGCTCGCGCGAGCGCGACCACGCACTCGGCGCGCGCACGAGGCAGACCGATCGCGGCGACGGTCGCGACGCTCGACTCGGCCAGACGCTCGGCGGTGACGGCGAGCCGATTGATCGGTTGCCTGTCTCCTTCGTCGCGTAGAGATGCGATCGGCAGCGTCTCCCCGACGCGCTCGGCCAGCCTTCCGGCGAGCGTGGTCGCGCCGCGCACACTCACCTGCTGGCCGAGGACGGTGCGCAGCGCGAGCTCGAACCCGTCGAACGCACCCGGGACACGGAGTCCGCGCTGGCGCCGGACGAGAGGTCCGAGTCGTTCGTCGTCGCCGAGGTGGGACTCGATCGGTTGCGGGTCCGCGTCGAGATCGAGGAAGCGGCGGATGCGCTCGAGCAGCGCGTCGGCCACGGGGAGCAGCGTTTCGGAGATCTCGACGCCCAGCGTGCTCGCCTGCGCCGCGCGATGCAGCGGACCGATCTCGAGATGGCCGCAGTGCCCACTGAGCTGCACGGCGCGCCGATAGCGTCCACCGCGATCGCGCGTGACCGTCTCGACACCAGGAGTGGCACGCGCCGCCAGGTACGCTACCATCGCGTCCCAGTGGTACGGAGGGCTGAAGTCGAGCGCCAGCACTACGCTCATCGTCGAACCGTGCGGCGCACGATCAGGCGGCGCAAGAGGAAAGGAACTCGGGAGCGGGCATCTTCCGTCGGAGCACGTCGAAGTCCAGGATGACCGTGCGCGCGATGGGAGCGTGGACGGCTCTTCCTCTTCGGCGGAGTCGGGAGGGAGGACGGCCTCTACCTCTCCGAGACGTGGCAGTGGGACGGCACCCGATGGACGATGCTCGCGGACTCGGGCTGGTTGGATCGTGGGTTGGTTGGTGCGTGGCGAGACTAGCGGGGCCGCACTACGGCGACGCATCATCCGCCTCGCCATGAGACTCGAATCCCACCGCTGTTTCTCGGCTCCGCCGAGGAGCCACCTCCTCGCGCGCCTCGCCGTCTTCGGCGCCGCACTGCTCGGCGCGTGCTCGCGTCCCTACGACGTCGTCATCGAGAACGGGCGCGTCGTCGACGGCACCGGCAACCCGTGGACGTATGCCGACGTCGCCATTCGTGGCGACCGCATCGTCGCCGTGAGGCCACGTGGCGCGCTGCGCGACGAGAAGGCGAAGCTCCGAATCGACGCCCACGGCCACGTCGTCGCCCCGGGGTTCATCGACATCCAGAACCACTCCTGGGACAACGTGCTCTGGAAGGATGGCCGCGTCCCCAGCATGGTGACCCAGGGCGTCACGAGCGTCATCCTCGGTGAGGCGACGACACCAGCCCCCTCGAACGACAAGCTCGAGGCGCTGGAGGAGATCGCGAAGATGGACACAATCCGAGCGCGGTTGCAACGCTCGTTCCGAGGCGAACACGGTTTCGGAAAGTGGCTCGACGCGATCGGCAAGCATCCCAACTCGGTGAACGCCGGTTCCTACCTCGGCGCCGCCACCGTGCGCGCCTACGCCGTCGGCCAATCCGCTGCGCCACCGACACCCGCGCAGCTCGACACGATGCGCGCCGTCGTCCGCAACGCGATGCGCGATGGCGCGTTCGGCATCTCGTCCGCCCTTATCTATCCGCCAGGCTCCTACGCCGGCACGGCCGAGCTGATCGAGATGGCGAAGGCGATGGCGCCGTACCACGGTGCGTACATCACCCACATGCGCTCCGAGGGCGACTCACTGTTCGAGGCGATGGACGAGGCGTTCCGCATCGCGCGCGAGGGCGGCGTACAGCTCGACATCTACCATCTGAAGACGGCCAGTCGCCGGAATTGGAGCAAGGCGGCAGCGATGGTGGCGAAGATCGACTCGGCGCGCGCGGCCGGCCTCGACGTCGGCGCGACGATGTATCCCTATCCCTACTCGGGGAACAACCTCGGCGCCTGCCTCCCGAACTGGGCGTCGGAGAACGGGAAGCTGTTCGACAATCTGGGCGACTCCACCGTCCGCGCGCGCATCCTGCGCGAGATGGCCGATTCGACGGGTGACGCGCTCTGCCAGCTCGAAGGGCCGACGAATTACGTCGTCGCCGACCTCCGCAAGCCGGAGAACGCGAAGTACGAGGGGAAGCGGCTGGACGAGGTCGCCGCCGGCATGGGGAAGCCCTGGCCCGACGCGGTGGTCGCGCTCATGCTCTCCGAAGGCCGTGACCCGTCGAAGATCAACTTCTCGATGTCCGAGGACAACGTGCACCTGCAGATCGTGCGGCCGTGGGTGGTGATCGGCACGGACGCGAGCGGCTACGACCCGGACAGCACGACGCGCATGGTGCATCCGCGCGCCTACGGCACCTACCCGCGCATCCTCGGCCGCTACGTGCGCGAGGAGAAGCTGCTCACGCTCGAGGACGCGGTGCGGAAGATGACGGGCGGCGTCGCGGCGCGACTGGGGTTGCGCGATCGCGGACTGTTGCGCGAGGGGATGTACGCCGACGTGGTGGTGTTCGACGACGCGACGATCCTCGATCTCTCCACACCCGAGAAGCCGCACCAGTTGAGCCGCGGGGTGGAGCAGCTGTTCGTGAACGGGGTGCAGGTGGTGCGTGACGGGAAGCACACGGGCGCGACGCCGGGGCGCGTGTTGCGGCGGGAGTAGCCGCAGCGGCGAGGTAATCGAGTGGAGAGGACGTCGTCGTCGTCGCCGTCGATCCAGATCTTTTGGCTGAACCATCACCCGCTCGATGGTCGGGCTTTTCGACTGCGTTTGGGACGGCGTTGGGAGTCTCGGCGCCGGGATCAAGAACGGAGGGTTGAACGCGGATGCGGCGGATCGAGCGGATGCGAGGGCAACGGCAAAAACCCACCTGCCGAACCCAGCACCGACCCGACCCACGATCCAAGTCACACAGCAACTGATTTTGGGGGTGCGCCACGAGAGCCTCGACGCGGCGGAGTGGAGCTCACCCGGTTTAGCAGACACCTGATTTTAGCTGACGTTCTCGAGCTCCGCTTCGAACTGTGCGGGTGCCAGGTAGCCGAGCGACGAGTGCCGCCGCTACCGATTGTACCAGAGCTCGATGAACTGGAAGAGCGCGCGGGTCGCGATCGCCCGCGACGCAAAGAGCCCTTCGACGTCGAGCAACTCCTTTGTCAGCGTCGCGAAGAAGCTCTCCACCACCGCGTTGTCCCAGCAATTCCCGACGCGACTCATGCTCGGCGTGAACCGCGCCGCCGTGAGGAGCTGTTGGTACGCCGTGGTCGCGTAGTGCACGCCGCGATCCGAGTGATGCAGCCCACCGCGTGCGCCCCGCTGCCGCAAGGCCATCCGCAGGGCGCCGAGGGCGAGTTCCTGGTCCAGGCGCGTCCGCACGGCCCACCCCACGACGCGCCGCGACGCGAGATCCAGGATGACCGCGAGGTACAGCCAGCCCTCGCGCGTCGGGATATATGTGAGGTCCGCCGCCCACACGCGATCCAGCCCCGGCTGCGCGCGCACGCCGAAGCGCCGGGCGAGATGGTTCGGCGCCACGGGCGCCCGATGCCCCGACTGCGTGGTCACGCGGTACCGGCGCGCCGGCACGGCGCGAATGCCGTGCTCGCGCATCACGCGTGCGACGCGCTTCTCGCCGCACCGCACGCCCTGCGCGCGCAGCTCGCGATGGACGCGCGGACTGCCGTACGACCGGCGGCGTCCTGTGTGGACGGCCCGGATGCGCGCCGCGAGCACCGCGTCGGCCTTGACCCGCGCACTGAGCGGCTGCGCACGCCACTTGTAGAACCCGGCCCTCGACACCTCGAGCACCCGGCACATCGTCCGGACGCCGTAGATGCGGGCATGCGCCTGGATGAACACGAATCTCATCGTGCATCCTTGGCGAAGAAGGCCGTGGCTTTTTTAGGATCTCGCGCTCCTCCAGGAGCCGCGCATTCTCGCGCCGCAGTCGGCGGTTCTCTTCCTCGAGCGACGGCACCGGCGCGTCGCTGCCGGTCGCCTCCGCCCGCGTCCGGGCTTTGACCCGCCACTGCCGGAGCGTTTCCACAGCGTTGCCACATGCACCCCGAGCTCGCGGGCGACCTGCGCGATCGGTACCGTCCCCGACTCGGCCAACCGCACGGCCTCGCGTCGGAACTGCTCATCGAACCTGCGTCGTGGTGCGTTCCGCATTCCCCACCTCCTGCCTCGAATCTCGATCGAGGCGCTGGAGGTGTCCACCAATCCGGGGGAAGTTCACCTGCCAACATCCCTACGGGAGATGGCCACCAAACGGCGAGGAGCTGGTTCAGTCCGTCCGTGCCCCGCAATAGTCGGTAGCGTCCACTCGTCAGCGTTGCGGCCAGATCCACTCTCACGTCGCCGAATAGGCCGCCAGTCAACGCGGGCCCAATTTCGATCCATTTCCTTTCGTCATGGCATACCTCGTCGGAAACGGTCACCGTCGCAACCAGCGGGTCAGGCAACAAAAAACCAAGGAACTCGTGCCAGAGCGGCCGCAACTCCTCTTCAAGTTCCCGGGCTCGCTCGCTGCCGAGCGCAAAGCATGTGTGCTCTGCTCCAGCTCCGTCCTCATTGCCGGCAGTCGTCGGTTTGCTGGACTCTGGAGCATCCCAAGCATCGCTGAGCA
>JBJMNN010000251.1:0-47270 GCA_045804245.1 Gemmatimonadaceae bacterium
CGACAACGCCGCCACAAATGGGGCGGCGTCGAAAAGTCAGTCGTGATGGCAAAGTTCGAGAAGGAGGCGGGCCGATGCGTCCGCACGATCGTGCGCCGGCCCGCCCGCGATCCGTCATCCGGCACCACTCGCGAACGTGTCACACGCGCGCGGGTCGCCCGTCTCGAACCCCTTCCGGAACCAGCTCACGCGTTGCGCCGACGAGCCATGCGTGAACGAGTCCGTGTTCACATGGCGCCCGCTCTGCGAAAGGATACGATCGTCGCCCACCGAAGCCGCCGCGTTCAAGCCCTCCTCGATGTCGCCCTGCTCGAGCACGTCACGCTGCTGCGTCGAGCGTCCCCACACTCCGGCGTAGCAGTCGGCCTGCAGCTCGAGGCGTACGGAGTACTGGTTCGCCTGGGACGGGTCGCCCTGCTGCGCGCGCCGCACCTGTTGATCGGTGCCGAGCAGGTGCTGCACGTGGTGCCCGAGCTCGTGCGCGATCACGTACGCCTGCGCGAAGTCGCCCGACGCACCGAACTTCGACTTGAGCTCGTCGTAGAACGCCAGGTCGATGTAGACCTTCTCGTCGAGCGGGCAGTAGAACGGACCCATCGCCGTCTGTCCCACGCCGCATCCGGTCTCCGTGGCGTCGCGGAACAGCACGAGCTTCGCGTCGCGATACTGGGTACCGTACTTCGGCAGCACGTTCGCCCAGGTCTTCTGCGCGTCGTCCAGCACGAACGACACGAACCGGACCTCCGGCTCCTCGCGCGCGGAGTCGGCGGGAGACAGCTCGCCCGATGACGTGGTCGTGGCCGGCACATCCTCGAACAGATTCCGGCCGAACAGAAGACTCAGCACGAGGAGCACGGCGGTTCCGCCGATCCCCATTCCCACGCGCCCCACGCCCGAGCCGCGGCGATCCTCGATGTTGGAGCTGCGCCCCATGTCGTTCCACTTCATAGCGGCCTCTGCGCTCAGGGGTGTGGCCTTGAAGAGGGAATCGGAGGCGAAAAAGGCAAGAAACCGGCCGGGGAACGGTGGTGAAGTGGTATGCTGGTGAGCTGGTGAACTGGTCGTGAAAACCCAGCTCACCAGCTCACCCAGCTCACCGTTCAGGCCGCCCGCACACCACCCGATCCGCCAAAGCTGCGCTTGACCTCATTGAGAACGCGACGCACCTCGCTCTCGGCCGCATCGTTGTTCTTCGCGACGGCGAGATACTCCCGCATCTTCGCGAGCGGGATCTTGCCGCCGCGCGCATCGGAGCCGAGAGTCTTCAGCAGATCCATCAGCTCCTCGTGTGCCGTCGTCGCCGGGTCGAAGTCGTCGAGGCCGGCGCTCTTCTGCACGGTGCCGCCGAAGACGGCGGCGAGATCCCGCACTGCCGACCATCCGCTCAGCTTCTGGTCCTTCGACCAGGCACGATAGCGCGTCTTCCGCACCACGACCTCCGAGCGCGACGTCTTCTGCACGATCAGATCGAACGCGTGGGTGAACTTCTTCGGCGAGAGCGACGACTTCGCGCCGTCCTCTCCGTCGCCCGGCCTGTTGCCGACGAACTTCGTCCGTTCCTCGGCCACGACATACACGTGCACGCCGAGCGCGCTCACCTTGCGAATGAGCCGCGTGAGCTCCTTGGCGATGCGCGCCCAATCCGCCTGAGCGCGACCCTGCTCGGCGATCGCGCGGCTGCGTGACGCTCCCTGCAGCTCGTCGACGTTCGCCGCGGGTGCCGCCGAGGAGTTGTCGATCCCCAGCTCGGCGACCTTGGGATCGACGAATTGCGTGAGGCTGTCGATGAGGAGCGACTTGTAGCTGCGGTACCAGCGCGGCTCGCTCGTGAACTCGTCGAGGAAGGCGACGAGTGTCTCCAGGTCCGGGATCTTGTCGGGGCCGAGCCGCTTGAAGCCCTCGAAGCGGTCGTCGTTGAACAGACCGGCCGATACGTCGGAGTCGACGACGATCAGCGGACGAGGAAGGTTCTCGTACGCGTCGTGGCTCTTGCCCGTCTCGGGGCCGCCCCAGACCTGAACCTTCGCGCCCATGGCGAGGGAGGTGCTGTCCTCGACCTGGTCGAGGAAACGTGGGGTGCGTGCAGGGTTCGTCATCTCGTCATCCATCCTGTGTCGTCGCGCGTCGGGGGTCGGGGATCATCCAGCGCCGAGCCCGCTCCCTCCCGCGACGTAGATCGGGGGTGATTCGGCGTTTGTTCGGGCATGAAAATGTACCGTGTCGGGGCGCGACGCGAAAGCACTCAGCCACTAGCTTGGAGCACACTCCCTCTACCTGCCGTTCCCTATGCCCGAGCCCGTTCAAACCGAGTCGTCTGCCGCTGTTCCGAGCTGCCCGAAGTGTGGGGGCGCGATGTGGGACAATCGCGAAGGGAAGCGCAACCCCAAGGCGCCCGACTTCAAGTGCAAGGACCGCAGTTGTGACGGTGTGATCTGGCCCCCCCGCGCGGCGACGTCCGCCGCAGGCTCCGGGGCACCGCAGCCGGCGGCGCAGCGTACGCCTGCCGACGCGGCGAGTGCGGCGCGTCCCGTAGCCGTCGGTGTTCCACGCGTGGACTCTTCCGGCATGCCACTCTGCCCGATCTGCGGAGGCGCGATGTGGGACGACCGCACCTCCAAGCGCAATCCGCGCGCACCCGACTTCAAGTGCCGCAACAAGCCGCGCGAGCGCGGAGGACCGGGTTGCGAGGGCGTGATCTGGCCGGCGCGGGACGGCTCGCCGAGCCCGTACCCCCCGTCGGGACCGCGCCGCAGTGCATCCCCCGGCGCACCGCTCGCCGACGACGGTTCGCGCGAGGGTCCGCCAGCGTGGGATGGGCCGCCGCCGGATGATGACGATTTGCCGTTCTGACCGGGCGGGGGGCCAACTCCTTTTCGCTACGGGCTTTGTAGCTCGGTGGGCGCGTCGTTTGCGAGGAAGAGCTGCGCGAGACATTATCCGCGTTCCTGAGCGAGGAGGGGGAAGCCGTGACTGTGCCCCAGAGAAGACCGGACTTCTCGGCGTTGTTCGACCGGGCGGTGGCCGCCTGCGCGGAGTCGCAGCGCCTCGTCGGCCGCTCGGCGCGCACACTGACCAATGCCCGGGCGTCGCGCGCCGATGCCTCGAAGCTTCGCCGGGCCGCCGTGCAGGTGCGGGACTCCTGGGCCGAGGCGGAGGCGGTGCACTCGGTCTTGCGCGACGAGGTCGAGCGCGTCGCACGCACCTTGCGCGACGCCGGGGTCGACGATCGTGCGGCGGTGGCCACGGTCCGGGCCCACATCCGCTTCGTGCTGTACGATGGCGGGCTCGCCGAGCGGGATGCCGAGCCGGTGGTGGCCCGCGCAAGCCTCTGGGTCGAACAGATCTACGCTGCCGCCTGATCGCCCTCGTCGGCCTCGGCTCGACGAGGGCGCACGATCACCGCGCCGTGCCCGATTCCTGCATTCCGGCCGGCCATGACGAGCACGTTGCGATCCTCACGACCCCGAGCCTCTCGTTCGCGTTCTCTTCGCGCGTCCGCCGCCACGATGGCGGCGCTCGTGCTGACGCTCGGCCTGCTGCCGCCGACGCGCGCAGCCGCGCAGAATCCCCCACCGGGTGACAATCGAACCGTCGTCCCTCGGGACACGGCGCACCCGGCGCGACACCAGACACTCTTCACGTATCGCGACGCGATCCTCGCTGCGGGCTTCGTAGGCCTCACGGTGGCGATGTTCCCGATCGACGAGAACGTCGCGCGCCAGATCCGTCAGGACTCGACGTTCAACGGCTTCGCGCAGAGATCCGCCGTGGGCTTCGAGACGATCAGCTCGCCCGGCGCCTACGTGATCGGCGGGAGCCTCTATCTCGTCGGGCGCATCGCGAAGAAGCCGGATCTCACCGACTTCGCCTGGCACGGCACCGAGGCGGTGCTCGTCGCCAACGGAGTGACGGGCTTCCTCAAAGGGACGCTCGGGCGCTCACGCCCATTCGTGTCGAACGACACCAATCCGCGTGACTTCCGCTTCGGAGGCGGTTTCCGCACCTCGGATCGACAGTCGTTTCCATCCGGGCACACCTCGACCGCGTTCGCGGCCGCGGCAGCCGTGACGAGCGAGATCCGACGACTCCATCCCAGGGCGCTCCCGTACGTGGCGACCGTCATGTACGGCGGCGCCACCCTCGTCGGACTCTCGCGAATGTACCACAACAAGCACTGGGCGAGCGATGTGGCGCTCGGCGCGGCAGTCGGTACCTTCAGCGGTCTCAAGGTCGTGCGCTACTCGCACGCGCATCCGGACAACAAGGTCGACCGCGTGATCCTGCACGCCGTCATCGCGCCCGACGGTCACGGCGGCGGCTACCTCGGCCTTGCGCTGCCGGGTCCCTGAGGACGGCGCATCCGCGATCGACGAGGCCCGGATGCGTCTACACCCGCTCGGCGCTGCAACCCGGACCTCGTCACTGTCGTAGGGGCGAACATGTCTTCACCGTTCCAGCAGAAACAGGCGATCCCGCCGAGCCCGGCGCCTCCCGCGACAGCCGCACCAATAAAGGCGCCGGCGGCGAACGTGGTGTATTCCGGTTCGCTCCCCGGCGGCGCGATGACGAAGGAAGACGTCGCGAACCTTCGGGCGCGCCGGTCGGAGCTCAGCGATCAATTGGAGAGCGCGACGGGCCGCCGCCGCTCGCTCGTCGAGCAGATTCGACGAGCCGATGGTGTGAACAAGGCGGGGCTCGAGTCGCGTCTCGCCACGCTCGACCAGCGCATCGTCCGCCTCGAGGGCGAGCTCGACGAAGTGGGACAGCAGCTCGCGTCGCCGCAGGCCGCGCAATACGTCGCCCAGACAAAGCCTCCGGTGACCTTCGTACCGCCGGTGAGGGGAAACATCGATCCCGAGCCGATCATCATCTGCTTCATCCTGTTCGTGCTCTCGCCGCTCGCGCTCTCGATCTCGCGGTTGATCTGGAAGCGCGGCTCGCGGGTGGCGACGCAGGCACCGGCGATGTACACCGACTCCGGCGCGCGCCTCGAGCGGATCGAGCAGGGAATGGATGCGATCGCGATCGAAGTGGAGCGCGTGTCGGAGGGGCAGCGGTTCGTGACGCGGCTCCTCTCCGAGCGGGGTGGAGGGGGACTGAACGCGGCGCAACAGGCGCCCGAGCCCGTGCGGGTTCCCGCCGGCGAGGCGAGCCGCGTGCGCTGATGTGCGGTCGCCTGGCCGGGATGATGCGCTGCATCCCACGCTGATCATGCCCCGCACCGCCAAGACGCACGAGGTCGCACCGGACCTCGACCTCGAGCACGATGCCGGTTTCGCTGCCGCCTCCGAGCGTGCTGCGCGTGCACTCGACGCGACGCCGCCGGATCGCGTAGGCCGTCCACTCCTCGTCGAACCGAATGGTTCGCGCGAGATTCGCGTCGGCACCGCGTCGTGGACCGATCCGACGATCACGAAGGGCGGCGTGTTCTATCCGCGCGGCGTATCGTCGAGCGAGGACCGGCTGCGCTACTACGCGAGCCAGTTCTCCACGGTGGAGGTCGACTCCACTTACTACTCGCTGCCCGAGCGCGCGATCGCGACGCTGTGGGCCGAGCGCACGCCCGACGACTTCATGTTCCACGTCAAGGCGCACGCCTTGATGACGGGGCAGCCGACCGAAGTGGTGCGCCTTCCCGAGCCGCTCATCGACGCGCTCCCGGCCGCGCTGGCGGACAAGGCGCGCATCTACGCGAAGGACCTGCCGCTCGAGCTGTACGATGCCGTGTGGACGTACTTCCTCGATGCGCTGGAGCCGTTGCGCGCGGCGGGAAAGCTCGGCGGCGTGCTGCTGCAGTATCCGCGCTGGTTCCTGCCGACGCCGGAGAACAAGGACCATCTCGCCGAATCGGCCGCGCGGCTCGCGGGAACGCCTGGCGCCGTGGAGCTCCGCAACCGGCACTGGTACGGTGGAACGGACGGTCGCGACAAGGCGACGCAATGGACGCTCGACATGCTGCGCGATCTCGGACTCACCTACGTCATGGTGGACGGACCGCAGGGTCTCGAGAGCAGCGTCCCTCCGGTGGCGGCCGTCACGACACCCGAGCTGGCGATGGTGCGGCTGCATGGCCGTCGGTCCGCGACGTGGGAGGCGGCGAAGGTGCCGACGGTGGAGCGCTACCGGTACCTCTATACGCCGCAGGAGCTCGACGCGTGGGTGCCGCGCATCGAGGAGGCGGCCGCGCAGGCGCGGCGCACGACCGTGTTCCTCAACAACTGCTACGGGAACTACGGCACGACGAACGCGCGCGAGCTGCTCGCGCGGCTCGACGGCGTGCTCACACGCGCCAGCTGAGCGCCGCGAGATCCGCGTCGGAGAGCGTGAACCAGTCGCTCGGGTAATCGCGCACACGACGCACGGCGAGCTCGCTCGAGAAGATCAGCGAGGAGCCGCTGCGTCGGTCGTACTCGGAGAATGGCCGCTCGCTCACGAGCCAGGATTGTCCGAGATCGTCGGTGAAACTGCGTATCCGGGTCCGCTCGTCGGAGCGCTGGACCTCGGTACGTTCGCGCGAAGCAGTCATGTGTGACGAGACCGACGGCGAAGGGCGATCGCGTAGCATGACGCGAATGCATTGACTTCGAACACTCAAAGCTGCAGGGAATGCAACCGTTGGTCAACGTCGCGACCGCAGGATGTCGCAGCGACTGCGAGCGATCTCGAGCGCGTGCCCTTCACCACTTGCCGCCATGGCGTCGTTCTCCGACCACTTCTCGTCGAGCGCTGCGCACTATGCCAGCTTCCGACCCGGCTACCCATCGCCGCTCTTCGCGTGGCTCGCGTCCGTCGCACCCGATCGCCGTCGCGCCTGGGACTGCGGCACGGGAAACGGCCAGGCCGCGCTCGGACTGGCGGATCACTTCGCTCACGTCGTGGCGACCGATCCGAGCGCGACTCAGCTCGCGCACGCGTTCCAGCACTCTGGCGTGCACTACGCAGCGATGTCTGCGGAGTGCAGTGCGCTCGCCGACGACTCGGCGAGCGTGGTGACGGTCGCGCAGGCGCTGCACTGGTTCGACCGGCCCGCGTTCTACGCCGAGGCGCGTCGAGTGCTCGTGGCGGGAGGGCTGGTCGCCGTGTGGAGCTATGGGCTGCTGACGCTGCACGACGCGACGCTCGACGACATCGTCCGCCGCTTCCACGGGGAGACGATGGGACCGTACTGGCCGGCCGAACGCCGACTCGTGGACGAAGGCTATCGATCGCTGGCATTGCCCTTCGAGCAGGTCGACGCACCCCCGTTCTTGATGCAAGCCGACTGGACGCTCGACCATCTCGCGGGCTACCTGTCGACCTGGTCGGCGGTGCGGCGCGCCCGTGCCGACACGGACGCGGACCCGGTGTCCGGCGTCGTCGAATCGCTGCGAGCGGCGTGGCGGAAGGAAGGCGCGCGCCGCGTGGAATGGCCGATGACCGTCCACGTCGGGCGCGTCTGACGTTTCCTCGGATCCTCGAAGCTGCGGCGCACGATCGCTGTCATCTTTCTCGACGCAGAGCTCGACCCGGTCGAATGCTCGCCGATTCCGTCCGAAATGGTACCGGATCCTGGCGCTTCACTCTGGCAGACTGCACGATCGGTTGCATTTCGCGAGACACTGTCGAGAAAGCCGACGGCGCGCGATGACCGAAGCGGGCGGACAGGGCGACCGAACTCGCCGCGCCGACGGTGAATTGTCGGGCAGTGTGACTGCGAGTGCAGCCAACTGAACAGTCTGGCCCTGGCGTTGCCTTGGGAGGGGCCGTCAGCGCACGAGAACCGTGCGTGCCCTCACCGGCCGGCGAGCGATCCGATGCAGGATCGCTGCGACCCGGAACGGTCCACAAGCTCCCCCTTCCGGGTGTTGCTGCCCGACAGGAAACGTCACATGAGCATGTCCAAACAGTTCCGCATCGCAGCGGCGATCCTCGTGGGCGGCATCGTCGTCGCCTCGAGCGCGTGTAGCGTGGATTCGACCTCGCCCAGCCTCGAGCAGTCGGCAGTGAGGACCCCCGAGCGCGTCTCCCAGTTCGTTCCGACGGACGCGCAGAAGGCGCTCATCGGCGTGACCGATGGCACCTACAAGGTCACGTTCAACCCTCAGCAGAACCAGGTGTTCTCGCTCGGGCCGAACCGTCTCGAGATCCCGGCGAACGCCGTCTGCAACATTGGCACGTCGACCTACGGCCCTGCGTTCTGGGACTCGCCCTGCACACCGCAGGCGCGACCGGTCACGCTCACGGTTACCGTCAAGGACGCGAGCAGCGACCATCCGTCGGTAGAGTTCCAGCCGGCGATGCGCTTCAACCCGCAGACGACGGTCTCATTGTACATGTACGTCCCGCAAGTCACGCAGGCCGACGCGAAGAGCTGGGTGATCTTGTACTGCCCGAACACGGGCAGCGGCTCCGCGAGCTCGGGCAGCGGCGGCTGTGTCAACGAGGCGCTGCTGGACCACGATCTGAGCACTTACGTCGATTACGACGCGAGCGTCCTGTTCCGCCGCATCAAGCACTTCAGCATGTATCGCGTCAGCGACGGGGCGGGATACACCGTCTCCGAATAGCTCCCGAAGGCTGGACACGACAATCGAGGAAACGGGGGTCGGTGGTGGTGCGTCCCTGACGCAGCGCCACCGACCTTCGCGCATTGCCAACCGGGCGCCGCTGACCGGCGCCCGCCCTTCCCGGCATCTCCCTCCAACGTGACCTCGCCCGCCGACGGCACCCCAACACGTGCCTCGCACCTCAGGCTAGTGGATCCGGCAACGGACCACCCGTCGGCGCGCGCGCTGATCGACGAGGCGCGCGGGCTCGACAAGCTCGGGCGCCGGAAGGAGGCACGCGCACGGTACGAGGAGGCGCTCGCGGCGCTCGATCCACCGGCGCCGAGCATCGCCTCGATGCTGCTGCGCTGGATCGCGCGCACGTACGAGGTCGACGCGGACTACGCGACGGCGGCGGCGTGCGCCGAGCGCGCCGTGGCGATCGCGGAGCAGGGCGACGATCGCAACGCGCTCGGCCACGCGCTCAACGTGCTCGCCGCGGTGCGCTGGCGGCAGGGCGATCTGGACGAGGCCGAGCGGCTCTTCCACGAGGCGCTGCAGCGAGGCACGAGCACGACCGATCCGCGGCTCCAGGTCGACGTGATGACCAATCTCGGATCGCTCGCGAAGATCCGCGGCGACTTCCGCGAGGCGCTGCGCTGCTACGAGGAGGCGCTGGCGCACGGGCGGCTGCACTCGCTACTCGACAACATTCTCGGCACGTTGAACAACCTCGGCATCGCCAACATGGCGCTGCGCCGGCTCGACGCGGCGGAGGACGCGTTCACCGAGGCGCTCACGATCGCCAACGCGCTCGGCGGTCTGTCGATCCGGATCCAGCTCGAGGTCAACTGCGCCGCGCTCCAGATCGAGAAGGCCGACTACGTCGAAGCGAAGCGCCGGTGCGATCGCGCCATGTCGCTCGCCTCGCACCTCGGCGA
Source organism: Gemmatimonadaceae bacterium (assembly GCA_045804245.1). Classification (GTDB taxonomy): domain Bacteria; phylum Gemmatimonadota; class Gemmatimonadetes; order Gemmatimonadales; family Gemmatimonadaceae; genus AG11. Next base: position 9,467 of record JBJMNN010000251.1, read on the forward strand.
CTCCCGCGCCAACGCGGAGGCGGAGAAGGTCTACGGCATCATCGCGCGTGAGACGGGCGACCTGGTGCAGGCGGAGACGCACCTGGTCCGCGCGCGCAAGATGGCGAGTGCGGTGAACGACCTCGAGTTCGAGGGCGACGTCAACCGCGAGCTCGCCGAGCTGTTCGATCGCGTGGGACGGAGTCGCGACACGCTGCAGGCGCTGAACCGCGCGCACGCCTGCTTCACACAGCTCCGCGCGCGCCACGAGCTCGCGGACGTGAGCCGGCGAATGGCGCGGCTCGAGGGCGACTTCCTCGACGTCGTACGGCAGTGGAGCGAGTCGATCGAATCCAAGGATCAGCACACACAGGGGCACTGCGAGCGCGTGGCGGATCTCGCGGGCGCGCTGGCCGCGAAGGCGGGGCTCGACGAGAGCTCGCTCTTCTGGTTCCGCATCGGCGCGCTGCTGCACGACGTCGGAAAGCTGATCGTGCCGGCGGACGTGCTCAACAAGCCGGCTCAGCTCACCGACGCCGAATGGGCCCTGGTGCGCCAGCATCCGACGGCCGGCGTGGAGATGCTGGCCGACGTGGAGTTCCCCTGGGACGTGACACCGATGGTGCGCAGCCACCACGAGCGGTGGGACGGTCAGGGCTATCCGGACCGCCTCGCGGGAGAGGACATCCCGCTGGCCGCGCGCATCCTCTGCATCGCCGACGTCTACGACGCGCTGACGACGGAGCGCAGCTACAAGCAGGCGTTCTCGCATCTCGAGGCGATGGAGATCATGCGCCGCGAGTCCGGGCGCCAGTTCGACCCGCAGCTCTTCGCCAAGTTCGAGGACCTGGTGCGGCGTGGCACGGTCAACCTCCCGCGCTCCACCGAGCGGAAGAGTCCCAAGGCTCGCACGGGCTCGCAGGACACGGTCGTGGTCTCGGAGGAGGACGATCTCACCGGCGCGCTCGTGCGCCGCGCGTTCGTGAACGTCACGTCGGCCGTGCTCGGCGAGCGCCGGCGCACGGGTGCCACCGTATCGCTCCTCGTCATCGACGTCGACCAGTTCAAGTCGGTGAACGACAAGTACGGCCACCTCACCGGCGACGACGCACTGCGTCTCGTGGCGGGGGTGGTTCGCGAGCATCTGCGGCCCGGTCAGTACGCCGGCCGGTATGCGGGCGACGAGTTCGTGGTGCTGCTTCCCGGGCTCGCTGGCGACGCCGCGCGCACGCTGGCCGACAGGATTCGCACGACGGCGGGTGCGATGGCCATCCCGCTCCGCGAGTCGCCCGCGCAGTCGATGCACGTGACGCTGTCGATCGGCGTGGCCACCGCGCCGACGCACGGTGATTCCTTCGAGGCGCTGTTCACCGCCGCCGACCGCGCTCTGTTCGATGCGAAGCGAGAGGGCCGCGACAAGGTGGTGCTGGCGGGCGCCGCGGCGGAGGGGCCACCGCAGCTCAACTTCACGCGATTCGTCGGGCGCGGCACGGAACTGCGGTCGCTCGTGACGGCGCTCGACGAGAGCGTACAGGGCTCGCCGCAGCAACACGTCGTGATCGGCGAGGCGGGCGTGGGCAAATCGACGCTCCTGCGCCAGCTCATCCCCGAGGCTCGGTTGCGCGGGGCGGTGATGGTGACCGGCCGGTCCCTCGAGACAGAGAGCCGCGCGCCCTACGGGCCCTGGGTCGAGATCGTCCAGGCGCTGCACGAGCAGCGGCTCGCGCCAGCGCGTGCGTGGCCGATGCTCGAGCGGCTGGTGCCCGCGCTGCAGAGTGGATCGAACGGCACGGGGATGTCGCAGCCGCTCGGCGCGACGCAGGGGTACCTCCTCACGCAGGAGATCGTCGCGTTGCTGCGCGGCGCCAGCGACGTGCGCCCGATCAGCCTCGTGCTCGAGGACATGCACTGGGCGGACTCGGCGAGCTGGGACGTGCTCGAGCACGTGCTCGCCCAGCTCACCACTGAGCGGATCTTCATCGCGCTGACGGTGCGCAGCGAGGAAGCCGCATTCGGCGCGGTGCGCGACCGGCGGCAGCGACTCTCGCGCGACGAGCGCACGCGCGAACGCCGTCTCGAGCGTCTCACCGCCGCCGAGGTCCGCGAATGGCTCCAGGCCTCCCTCCATCGCGCCGAGCTCGGCGACGACCTGCTCGACTTCGTGCTCCGCCACACGGAGGGAAATCCATTTCTCGTCGCGCAGCTGATGCGCACGCTCGCCGAAGAGAACGTCTTCACCCACAACGGCACGGCGTGGGTGTGGACGCTGCCCTCGGCGCTGCAGCTCCCGGCCGGCATGTCCGATCTCGTGGGCCGCCGGCTCAACCGGCTGCCACCGGAGGCGTTGCGCATCCTCGTCACCGCGGCGGTGATCGGCCGCGCATTCCCGGTGGATCTGCTCGCCGAGGCGGCGAACACCTCGGTCGATGCGGTGCTGGACGCCGTCGACGCGGGGCTCGCGGCGTCGGTGCTCGAGCCCGCGCGCGAGCAGGACGACGATGCGTACCAGTTCGCGCACGCGCTGCTGGTGGACGCGGTGCTGTCGTCGGTGAGCGCGGCACGCCAGCGCGTCACGCACGAACGTGTGGCTGATCTCCTGGCGACGCGGACGCCGGACGCGATGGATCGCATCGCGGCGATGTACGCGCGCAGCGGAAATGCCGCCAAGGCGTACGCGTGGTGCACGCGCGCCGCGTCGCGCGCGCTCGAGCTGCACGCGCTCGACGTGGCGACCGACTTTCTGCAGCTGGCGCTCGGCCACGCCTCGAGCGACGACGAGCGGTTCGCCGTGCATCACGACCTCGCCGTGGCGGCGGAGCTGTCGGGCCGCTGGGCCGACGTGGAGCGCTCGTGCGACGCGATGCTGGCGATGCCCGGGGTGGTGGAGACGCCCGCGCGCGCGCTGCCCGTGCAGCAGCGCCGCGCGCAGGCGCGGCTCCGCATGGGACAGGGCGTGCGCGAGATGGAGCGCGAGTGCCGCGACCTGCTGGCGGTGGCCGAGCGGCTCGCCGCGCCGGCCGAGATCGTGCGCACGCGGTCGCTGCTGGTGCAGACGCTGCAGCGCCTCGGCCGCGTCGACGAAGCCATTGCGCTCGCCGAGGATTCGCTGCGCATCGCCGAAGAGAACGGGGACGAGGCGTTGAGCGCCGAGGCGATGCATCGGCTGGCGCACACGGTGCTCGGCGTCCGCCCGCGCGACGCCATCGAGCTGATGCTGCAGCTCATCGCGCTCTCGCGCCGGCGCGGCGACTCGCTGATGGAGGCGCGCGGGTTCCTCGCGCTCGGCGTCGCGCGGATGCGGACGCGCGACGACCTGGCCGGGGCGGAGGCGTTCCGCACGGCGCTCGGAATCGCGATGGAGGCGCACGCGCTCGACATCGCAGCAGGCGCCTCGATGAACCTCGGCGTGATCGAGATGCGCCGCGGCGACTTCACGGCCGCGCACCTCGCGTTCCACGAAGCGCTGCGCCTGTACACCACGCTCCGCAACAATACGAACCGGCTGGCCGCGCTGTACAACCTCGCGAACCTCGAGAGCGAGCGCGGCGACATGGACGCCGCGGCGCCGCTCTATCGCGAGACCGCAGCGCTCGCCGAGCAGCTCGGCGCCGACGACATCGCGATCGGCGCGCACGCCGGACTCGGGCTCGTTGCGCTGCGGCTGCACGATGCCGCCGGCGCGCGCGTGGCGCTCAGCGCGGCGACGCGCACGCTCGGCGCGCGCGATGGCTGGTGGTTCCAGGGACGCGAACGGCTCGAGTCGCTCGCGATCCGCGTCGCGATCGAGGACGGCAGCCGCGCGCTCGCGCTGACGCGGTTCCTCGCCGCCGTAGAGCGGCTCGAGGCGATGGACGTCTACAGTGCCGCGTGGTTCGTCGGCGAGTGCGGCGGCGAGGTGGCGGCGGACGAGGCCGAAGCCTGGGCGGTCATCGATCGCTTCGGGGAGCACACGATGGTGCAGGAGTTCGTCCCGCTCGCGGCTCGCTACACTGCGCTGCGCGACATGGCGAACCGCCAGCACACCGATCGCCTGCGCCAGGGGCGCGGCATCGGGAGCACCGGCGGGACCGACACGGGCGGCGAGTAGCCGGCGCGGCTAGCGCCGCGCCTCCCAATCGACGAGCGGGGCGTCGCGAATCGCCGACTGCACCGCGTCGGCGACGTCGCGGCGCAGCTGGACGTGGCGCGTCGCCTCACCGCGCGAGTTCACACGGTTCGTCAGCAGCACGACGAAGAGCCCGCGCTCGGGATCCACCCAGATCGACGTGCCCGTGTACCCGGTGTGCCCGAAGCTGCGCGGCGAGAAGAATCGGCCGGCGCTCGAGACGGCGGACGGCGTGTCCCAGCCGAGCGCGCGGCTCGACGCCACCTCCTGGACCGACGTCCACCGCGCGATCGTCGTCGGCTTCACGATGCGGACACCGGCGTACGTGCCGCCATTGAGCAGCATCTGCACGAACACGGCGAGATCGCGTGCCGAGCCAAACAAGCCGGCGTGCCCCGAGACACCGCCCAGCGCCCAGGCGTTGGGGTCGTGCACGCTGCCGTGCAGCTGGCCGCGCAGCGTGTCGAGCGCGGTGAACGCGATGTGCTGCATGAGCGTGGCGTCGGTCGTGTCGGGCGTGAATCGCGTCGACGACATTCCGAGAGGGCCGAACACACGCGCGGAGGTGAACGCGTCGAGCGTCGTGCCGGTGATGCGCTCGACGATCATCCCCATGAGCACGTAGTCCCAGTCGCTGTAGATGACCTTCGTGCCGGGCGGATACGCCAGCGGCCGCGCGTTGATCTGCGCGAGATACTCGGCGCGTCCGCGCGATTCCTTCCACAGTGGCGCGAACGCCTCGAGGCCACCGCGATGGGTGAGCAGCATGCGCACCGTGATCGCCGCCTTGTCGGGCGCGGCGAACTCGGGAAGGTAGCTCTGCACGGTGCGCGAGAGATCGAGCTTTCCCTCCTCCTCGAGGATCATCGCGGCCGTCGTGGTGGCCACCACCTTGGTGAGCGACGCGAGATCGTAGAGCGTCGTCGGATCCACGGTGGGCGAGCCGGGCGCATAGTCGATCGCGCCGTAGCCCTTGAGATGTACGAGCCGCCCGAACCGGCCGACGGCGAGCGCCGCACCCGGCGCGGCGCCCTGTTCCAATCCGACGCGGACGATGCTGTCGAGTCGCGCCGGAAGTTCCGGATCGAGCCCGACGGCGATCGGCAGGGCGGGCACCAGCGCATCCACCGGTGCGAGGCGTGGCGCAGCTCGAGCCGCCGCGCGAGGCGTGGGCGCTGTGGCAACTGTGCGGGTGCACGCGGCAGCGAAGATTGGGAGCAGAGCGAGACGAGCGAATCGCATGAGGTGAGGCGCGAGTGAGATCGAGCCCGACGGTGGGCGGGCCGTTGAATGCAATGGCGGTTCCACGAGTCGAGGCCGGTGGAGACTCTCGCCAATCGCTCGGCGTGACGGAAGATGGCGCACAACCTGCGGAACAGAATTTTACGCCACCGTCCGAGCGCGATTGGACATCGGCGCAGAGCCCGCCGGGAACCCCTCCCGGTGGGCTCGCCCGTATGTGCGCTCGTCGTCGTCGTCTCGCAAACACTACCCGCACGCAGCGTACTAGTGCAGGTTGGGCCATCGCCCCGCTCACCCCGCTATCGCGACCTTGCCGACGCGCGCCATCCGACAGTTTCGCATCGTACGCGTAGCCGGCGTCGTCGTCACGTCACTCACGCTCACCTTCGCGGCGCCGGCGTCGGCGCAACGCGACGTGACGCGACGCGACGCGATCGACGCCACACTTTCCGCCGGAGCGCGCGTGGCACTCGCGCGGGCCGATTCCGCGGCGGCACGGGCTCGACTGATCACGGCGCGGGCGCTGAGCAACCCGTCGCTCGCGGCCAGCTATTCGAAGTCGACGCCGCAGAAGCATCTTTCGCTGGAGATCCCGCTCGATGCACCGTGGATCCGCGGGGCGCGCGTGGGGGCGGCACGCGCCGCGATCCGCGCCGCGGCGCTCCGCATGCTCTCCGAGCGTGCCGCGGCGATCGTCGAGGGGGACACGACGTACACGACGGCGCTCGCCGCGGAGGCGCGGTTCCGGCTCTCGCGACAGACCGCGCGCGACGCGGACAGCCTGCGCGTGCTCACGACGCGACGGCGCGATGCCGGCGACGCGAGTGAGCTCGACGTCGATCTCGCCACGGTCACCGCCGGCCAGCAGGCGAACAGCGCGTCGAGCGACTCGCTCACCTTCATGAGCGTGCTGCTCACCCTCCAGACGTTGATGGGCATTCCAGCCGACAGCGTCGCCATCGTGCTCGCCGACACGCTGCGGCCGGCGAGCGTCGCGGCCGATACCGTTCTCGCGAGATTCGCCAGCGCCGTGCTCCCGCGCGCGCCCGCACCGCCGAGCGTGCGGTCGGCCGAGGCATCGCTGCAGGCCGCCGAGCTGGCGATCGTCCGCGAGCGACGGAGCGTGCTCGGCCTGCCGGCGCTGAGCGTCGGCGTCGAGTTCGGCGACCCGACCGGCGACGAGAAGGGAGCACTTCCGGTCGTCGGCGTGGTGCTGCCCCTCCCACTGCTCAACCGGAATCGCGGACCGATCGCCGAGGCGACGGCAGAGCGGGATCGCGCCCGCGCGGAACTCGCGCTCGCGCGACTCGACGCACGGCAGCGGCTCATCGAGGGGCTCCGCGAGCGCGAGCAGCTCCTCGTGCGAGTCGCGCGCGACAGCGCGCTCGTGCTCCGGGCGCAACGCGTCGCCGCGCGCGCCATCACGGCGTACGCCGAAGGCGCGTCCGCGCTGCCCGCCGTGCTGGAGGCGCGGCGCAGCGCCCGCGAGGTCCTCGCCCAGTACATCGACGACACCGCCGCGCTGCTGATCGTGACGACCGAGCTGCGTGCGCTCACCCAGACTCTTCCCGGGCCATGACTCCTTCCGTGCGCGCAGGACACCGCTCGATGCTCGGCGCGTGCGCGGTGCTGTCGCTGCTCCTCGCCGCGTGCGCGAAGAAGGACCCGGCCGAGGGCGAGGCCGGCGAGAAGACGCCCCAGCCAGTCGTCGCCGCTTCGACGACGAAGGCGAGCGTGGAGCCGTTCACTCACACCCTCTCGGCGATCGGATCGGTGGTGGCGCGTCCCGGGCGATACGCGGCGCTGAGCGCGCCGTCGGCGACGCGCGTGGCGCGCGTGTACGTGACCGAAGGGCAGCGCGTCGCGGTCGGCACGCCGCTCGTGCAGTTCGAGCAGGTGGAGTTCAACGCCGCGGCGAGCGGTGCGCAGGCCGCACTAACCGCGGCGCAGCGCGCGTACGAGCGCGCCGAGCGGCTGTCGCGCGAGGGGATCGTGCCGCGCAAGGACGTGGAGCAGGCGGCGGCGGAGCTCGGCGCGGCGCGCAGCGCGGCGGTGACGGCGCGGCGCGCGCAGCAGCTCTCCACGCTGCGATCACCGGTGAGCGGCGTGGTGACGCGGATGTCCGCCGCGCTCGGCGCCTCCGTGGATGCGGGACAGACGCTCGTGGAGGTGGCCGATCCCGCCGCGTTCGACGTCGTACTCTCGCTCGGCCCGACCGAAGCGGCCGAGGTGCATCCGGAAGCGCGCGTGACGCTGTCGGCGGGCGAGCGGAGCGGCGGCGAGTCGATCGGCGCCGGCGTCGTGGCGACGGTGGGCGCCGCGGTGGACAGCGGCTCCCGCTCCGTGTCGGTGCGCGTGACCGTGACGACACCGCGCCGTGCGCTCCGGCTCGGCGAGAGCGTGTTCGGCGAGATCGCGGTGGAGACGCGCCCGAATGCCGTCGTCGTGCCCGCCGAATCCCTCGTGCCCGACGAGGGCGGATACAAGGTATTTGTCGTCGATGCGCGCGGCACGGCGATGGCGCGCGCAGTGGAGATCGGCGGGCGCACGGCGACGAAGGTCGAGATCACCAAGGGGCTCAGCGGCGGCGAGACCGTCGTGACGAAGGGCGCGTTCGGCGTGGAGGACAGCAGCACCGTCGGCCGCCCAGTGCCCGTGAAGCCGTGAGCGAGCGGTCGAGCGAACCCGCTGCTGCGTCTCCGCGCCGCTGGTCGCTCGCCGGCGCAGTCGCTAGTCAGCGCCGCTTCGTTTATCTCGTCGTCGTGCTGCTGTGCGCAGGGGGGATCTGGGCGGCGCTCCGGCTCCCGTCGGCGATCTATCCCGAGCTGCAGTTCCCGCGCATCACGATCGTCGCGCAGGGCTCGGCGCTCGGCGCACGGCAGGTCGTGTTCGCGATCACGCAACCGATCGAGGAAGCCGTCGGCGTCGTACCCGGTGTCACGCGTGTGACGTCGCGGTCGATCCGCGGCGCGAGCGAGATCTCGATCACGTTCGCGCCGAACACCGACATGGCGTACGCGCTGCAGCAGACGCAGGCGCGCGTGAACGAGCTGCGCGCCGATCTGCCGGCCGGACTGGACATCGAGGTGGAGCGGCAGTCTCCGTCCCTCTTTCCCATCGTGTCGTACAACCTCGAAGGGGGCGACCCGACGACGATGTACGACATCGCCCGATATCAGATTCGTCCGGTGCTGTCGCGCGTGCCGGGCGTGGGGCGCGTGGACGTGCAGGCGTCGGACGTGCGCGAGATCGAGGTGATCGCCGATCCCGTGCGGCTCGCCGAGCAGGGGCTGTCGTACGAAGACCTAGCGACGGCGATCCGCAGCGCAACGTCGCCGAACGCGGTGGGCCGCGTCGCGCAGGACTACAAGCAGTTCCTCGTCGTGACGGCGACGGAGGCGACGCGCGCCGAGGACGTGGCGAACGTCGTCGTCGGGCGTGGGCTCCGCGTGCGCGACGTCGCGACGGTGGAGCTCGGGACGGAGGACCACGTGCGCATCATCGCGGGCGACGGCCGGCCGGCGGCGCTGCTCAACATCACGCGGCAGATCAACGGCAATACCGTCGCGATCGCCGACAGCGTGGAGCGTGCGGCGGCGACGCTGCGGCGTACGCTGCCGCCGGGCGTACGGCTCAAGGCGGTGTACGACCAGGCGTCGCTGGTACGCGAGGCGACCAGGTCGGTGCGCGACGCGATGCTCGTCGGCGCCGTGCTCGCCGTGGCGATCCTGTTCGTCTTCCTGCGCCGCGCCCGGATCACGGCGATCAGCGCGGCGTCGATCCCGCTGACGATGGCGATCACGGTGTTCGTGATGTGGCTGATCGGGCAGACGTTCAACCTGATGACGCTCGGGGCGATGGCGATCGCGATCGGACTCGTGATCGACGATGCCGTCGTGGTCACGGAAAACATCGTGCGGCATCTGGGCTTCACGGCGGACCGCGCGGCGGCGATCCGCGAGGCCCTGCAGGAGCTGATCCTGCCGGTGACGACGTCGACGATCACGACGGTGGTGGTGTTCCTGCCGCTGCGCCTCCTCGAGGGGGTGGTGGGACAGTTCTTCGCCGCGCTCTCGATCACGCTGACGATCGCCGTGCTCGTGTCGCTCGTGCTCGCGGTGACGATCATCCCCTTGCTGGCCGAGAGCTTCCTCGCTGGGGATGGGCCCGCGGACGGCGCCGACGCTGCCCGCGACACCGCGCCGGCCGCGACGCGCGCGCCGCGCGGCCCGCGTGCCCTGCTCGCGAGGGTCGGACGCGCGGTGGACGCGCTCTCGGAGCGCTACGCGCGATCGCTCGACCGCGCGCTGCACCACACACGCATCATGGTGATCGGCGCCGTGCTGCTGCTGATGGGCGGCGTGCTCGCGTACCGCTTCGTCGGAACTGGGTTCCTCCCCGAGATCGATGAGGGAGCGTTCGTGCTCGACTACTTCACACCAGGGGGCACCGCGCTGGTGGAGACCGACCGGCAGGTCCACATCGCCGAACGGATCCTGCTCGCGATGCCGGAGGTCTCGGGGATCTCGCGGAGGACCGGCGCGGAGCTTGGCCTCTTCGCCACCGAGCAGAATACGGGCGACATCGTGGCGCGCCTCACGCCGTCAGGCGAACGGCAGCGCTCGAGCCAGGAGGTGATCGACGACGCCCGCACGAAGATCGAGTCCGCCGCGCCGCGGATGCGCATCGAGTTCGTGCAGATCCTGAGCGACGTGATCAACGATCTCGCCGGTGCGGCGCGCCCGGTGGAGATCAAGCTGTTCGGGGCCGATCTCGACGCGCTCGAGCGCTACGCGCAGCAGCTGGAGCCGAAGCTGTCCAAGGTCGATGGCCTGGAGGACTTCTTCAACGGCGTGAGCGAGCGATCGCCCGAGCTGATGATGGCGATCAACGGCGCCGAGGCGAACCGTGCGGGGCTGACGCCGGAGGAGGTGGCGGGAACCGTGAGCGGCGCGCTGCTCGGCTCGCCCGCGGGGCAGGTGCGGCTCCAGGACCGCTCGATCGGCGTTCGCGTTCGCGCGCCGGACGCCGTGCGAGGCGATGCGCTGCGGCTCGGCGCGCTGCCCGTCGTCATCCCGGCGAGTCGCACCACCGCACCGCTGTCCGCGCTCGCCACGTTCACTCCTGCCGAGTCGCGCGCCACGTTCACGCGCGAGAACCAGCAGCAGATGATCACGATGACCTCCGACGTGAGCGGGCGCTCGCTCGGCGCGGTGATGGCCGACGTGCGGTCGATCCTCGCGGCGTCGTCTCCGCCGGCCGGGATCCGCGTCGAGGTCGCGGGCCAGTACGCCGGTCAGCAGTCGGCGTTCCGGTCGATGCTCGCGGTGCTCGCGCTCGCGGCGGCGGCGGTCATCGCGGTGATGGTGCTCCAGTTCCGGTCGTTCGTCGAGCCGCTCGTCGTGCTCGTGGCGGCGCCACTCTCCTTCGCCGGCGCCGTGATGCTGCTGCTCGTCACCGGCACGCCGCTCAACGTCTCCTCGTTCATGGGGCTGATCCTGCTCGTCGGGCTGATCGTGAAGAACGGAATCATCCTGCTCGACTTCACGCACCACCGGATGCGCAGCACGGGTGAGGCGTTGGAGCCCGCACTGCTCGAGGCGGGTCGCGTGCGCCTGCGTCCGATCCTGATGACGACGCTGTGCACGCTCTTCGGGCTGCTTCCGCTCGCCCTCGGACTCGGCGCGGGAAGCGCGATGCAGCGCCCGCTCGCTCTCGCCGTCATCGGCGGCCTCGCCCTCTCGACGCCGATCACGCTGTATCTCGTGCCGGCCTTTCTCGTGGCGATTCGCGGGCGCGAGTACCGGTTGGGAAATCGGTGAGTTGGGTTGGAGGGTGGGTTCGTGCGAGACGGCCTCGGGAAGCAGGAGCGTCCCGAGGCCGTTTTCTCACCAACTCACGATCCCACGAACCAACTCCGCTACTTGTGCGCCGCGCTCTGTCCCTGGAACAGCTTCAGGTACTCACCGTACCCCTCTGCCGCGAGCTGGCTCACGGGGATGAACCGCATCGACGCGGAGTTCATGCAGTAGCGCAGTCCGGTCGGGCGCGGCCCGTCGTCGAACACGTGGCCGAGGTGTGAGTCGGCGTGTGCCGAGCGCACCTCGGTGCGCGCCATGAAGAGCGTGCGGTCGGTCTTCGTCTTGATGTTCTCCGGCACGAGCGGCTTGGTGAAGCTCGGCCAGCCGGTGCCCGAGTCGTACTTGTCGAGTGAGCTGAACAGCGGCTCCCCCGAGACGACGTCGACGTAGATCCCGGCCTCGTGGTTGTCCCAGTACTCGTTGCGGAAGGCGGGTTCGGTGCCCTCGTGCTGGGTCACGCGATACTGCATCGGCGAGAGCTTCTTCTGCAGCTCCGTGTCGCTGGGCTTCTGGAATGGCGTGGTCACTTTGCGGTCTCGGTTCACGCTGCGCGCGGGCGCCTGCGCGGAAGCGCGCGGAGCGGCGGCGGCAGCAACGGTTGCCATGAGGGCGAGCAACAGGGCGCGCGTGGCGCGGCCCGGGCGGTGTGACATGGTGGTGCTCCTCGAGAATGGTCGCCGCGCGACGCATCGCGCGATGGAGTATACCCGGCCCGGTCCCGAGTGGTGCCCTTCGAGCGGGTACGCTGGAGATACGCTCGAATGCGCCGGTTGGATGTGTCGTTGCGATGCGGGCTCGGCCACGGCCGGTCGCCGCGCCGTCCTTTCCAACCTCCGCGTGCGAGATCATGCTATCGGACGCCATGCGCGCGGCATCCTGCCGCTCGCGCGAACACTTCGCATGACGAGGCAGGTTCATGTCAATTCTCCGGATGCTCGTGGTAGCCGGCGGTCTGATCGCACTGTCGAGTGGGCCGCTCTCCGCGCAAGCGATGAAGGTGACGTGCAAGGATGGCACGAAGTCGGCGGGCGGTCAGGGCGCATGCTCCGGCCACGGCGGAATCGCCGAAACCCTCTCGGTCACCTGTAAGGACGGCACGAAGTCGGCCGGTGGTCAGGGCGCATGCTCCAGCCATGGCGGCATCGCGACGAGTGCGACGCTGAAGGCCGACGCGAAGATCGCCAAGACCGACGCAAAGGCGGCCGCCAAGGAAGCGAAGACGGCGGCGAAGGCGGAGACCAAGGATGCGAAGACGGCGCTGAAGGCGGACGCGAAGGCGGCCAAGTCGATGGAGAAAGCCGAGGACCACGACGCGAAGGGCGCCACGGCCATCTGCAAGGACAAGACGTACTCACACGCCAAGAGCGCGCAGGGGATGTGCTCCGGTCACGGCGGCGTGGCGAAGACGCTGACGGGGAAGTAGGGCGCTACTCTCCCACCCGGTCGACCGCCGGTATCGGAGGCAGGTCGACCGGGGCTTCGGGGTCCGACGGCGAGCTCCACGACGACACGTTCACGTCGAGCGGGAGCTTGATGTCGGCGACGGTGCGCGCGACGTCGATCACTCCCTGCCACACGCCGGCGAAGGCGAAGCCGACGTCCTGCGGCGCCTTGCCCTCCTCCCATCCGCGGCCGCTGGCCACCCAGATGCGCGGCTCCTCGGTGACGCCAGCGGCCACGAACTCCGCCTTGACGTCGTCATAGACGGCCTGGGCATTGTGCGCGTGGACGTACACGCCAGGTCGGTAGCGCCCGTCCTCGAGCAGACGCTTCGTCCACGCGCGATAGTAATCGCGCATCGCCGCCGGCATCTTCTCCATACGCTCGATGTCGAGGAACACGATGGAGCGCGCGGGAAATCCCTCGCGCTCCGTCGCCACGATCGCGTCGTCGCCGTCGGCCCGCCCGCGCTCCGCCGTGACGAGGTCGGCGTTGCAGGGCTTCTTCGAATTGAGCAGCCCGGCGGTGCGCGCGGCGGACAGCTTTCGCGGCGTGCGCCCCCACGTCTGCTGGCCGACGTACACGACGGCGAGCCCCCAGCCCATTTCCACGAGCGTCTGCCGCTTGCCGGTCCACGATCTGTCCGAGTGGCAGGGCGACGGGAGGTAGTAGCCGACCCAGCGATAGGGCGCGCCGGGCGCCGCCTTCCAGGCCGCCATCGTCTTGTCGCCTGGATAGGTATGGGTGTCGAACCCCATGTTCTTTCCCGCCTGCTGCGCATCGGCCATCGGAGCCTTCTGGCCCGTCACTGCGGCTGCGACCTGAGCGACCTGGGCCGCGACGGACGCGACTTCGGAGTTGTCGCCATCGCCATCCGGGCCCGTGCTGCTCCGTCCGCATGCCATGGCGAGCCCGGCGATGCCAGCGATCACTGCTGCCGCGCCGCGAGCGACGGGATGACGGAAGGGGTGGGCCATGGGCCCCCGGGATGCAACTGTCGTACACGTTGTGTGAGTTGGTTGGTGTGATCGCGAGTTGGTGAGTGGAACGGTCTCGGGAGGCAGGAGCTACGCGAGGCGGTCTCGCACGAACCCACGATCCAACCAACCAACTCACTCTCGGGCGTTCCGCGCTCGATCACTCACCATGATCGTCAGCACGATGTACAGCGCGAGCACGGCGGCGATGATGAATCCGATCGTGCCGAGCGCGCGCCAGTACGGGAGCAGCATCGCGCTCGCGATGAGCAGGCCGGCCAGCACGAGCCCCGAGAACACACGGTTGGCGACCTTCTGCAGCGCCACGATGAGCATCGGGAGTTGTGGGACGTCGACATGCGCGCCTAGGTCGTTGTCCGCCAGCCGCTGCGTGATCTGGTCGAGCCGGTGCGGGAGCGCGGCGAGCAGATCGCCGCTCTCCATCGCGATCTGGTAGATGCGTCGCGGCGACATGTCGCGCTGCGCGCGCGCCATCGCGATCTGGTTCCCGAAATCCCGGATGGTGTCGAGCGGCGTGTACGTCGGCTCGAGCGCGCGGGTGACCCCGTCGAGGTTGAACAGCGCCTTCGCGAGCAGTGTCATCTCGGCAGGGAGCCGCAGCCCGCTGCGGAACGAGACGTCGATCACGTCGAACAGCACCCGTCCCGCCTGCACCTCGGCCGCGGTGAGCTCGAGGTTCCGCGCGACGAGTGAGGCGATCTCTCTCGTATAGCCGATGCGATCGAAGGCCGGCTGCGTCTCGCCCATCTCGATCAGCGTGGCGGCCACGTCGTCGCCGCGATGGTCGCCGAGCGCCATGAGCAATCGCGTCACCTTCTCGCGCATCTGCGACGACAGGCGTGCCGTCATGCCGAAGTCGACCAGCGCGAGCCGCACGTCGACGTCGGTGGGCTCCGGCAGGGCGGACTGCACGGCCTCGGTCTCGACGCGCGCCATCGGCGTCGCGGCGGGCCGTGCTTCCTTGCGCCGATCGTCGCGCACGACCTGCGCGGGCGTGCGCGGGTTCCGCGTGCCCGGCAGCACGACGAACATGTTTCCGGGGTGCGGATCGGCGTGGAAGAAGCCATCGATCGTGATGCCCTTGAGATACGCGCGCGTCAGCTCGTCGGCGACTGGCGTGAAGTCGTGCTCGATGCGCGCGATGCGCGGCACCGCGTGCACCTTGACGCCGTGCACGCGCTCCATCGTGAGCACGCGCTCGGTGGTGTATGCCTCGATCACCTTCGGCACGAGGAGACGCGGGAACTCGGCGAGCGATTTCCGAAGTGCGGCGGCGCTGCGTGCCTCCACGCGATAGTCCAGCTCGTCGGCGAGCGCGCGCTCGAGCTGCTGGATCACTCCGACCACGTCGACGCGCGGGCCGGCGCTCGTGTGCGACGCGAGGAAGGCGGCGAGCTCGCGGAAGAACTCGATGTCTTCCGCCAGGGCGCCTCGAATGTTCGGCCGCTGCACCTTCACGATCACCTCGCGCCCGCCGCGCAGCTCCGCCGCATGCACCTGGCCGAGGCTCGCCGTGCCGAGTGGTTCCGGATCGAAGCGGTCGAACAGCTTGCTCAGCCGCCCGCCCAGCTCCTCCTCGACCGTGCGCTCGACGTCTTCCAGCGCGATCGGGCCGACGTCGTCCTGCAACCGCTCGAGCTCCTGGATGTACGGCTCGGGCAGCAGGTCCGGTCGCGTGGAGAGGAGTTGGCCGAGCTTCACGTACGCCGGCCCGAGCTCGACGAGTCGCTTGCGGAAGCACCGCGCCTGCTCGTTCCGCTCCGCCGCTTCCTCGGCAGGCAGCTCCCCCTCTCCGCCGTCGAGCAGCGCGAGCAGACCCTGCTTCTGGGCGACGTCGCGCAGCCCGTAGCGAGTGAACAGCCCGAGGATTGCCGCGAGCCGTGGGAGGTACTTCGGGGAGAGCAGCATGTAAGCGGACGGAGGCATGAACTGCGCCCGCGCGGGTTCGCGCGCCGCGCCGACGTCGAGGCGCGCGCCCCTCGCCGGGGGAGAGGGCGCCGTTAACTTCGTCGCATGTCCGCACCTCCTGGTCGTACCGTGCTCGTCGCCGACGACAATCCCGACCAGCGCGCGCTGTACGTCGACATCCTCTCGCACGCCGGATACTCGGTGATCGAAGCGCGCGACGGGGTCGAAGCGATCGCACGCGCCCGTGAGGCTCGTCCCGCGCTGATCCTGATGGACGTGACGATGCCGGGGACGAGCGGCTGGAACGCGGTGCGTGCCGTGCGCGATCAGATGGAGACGCGCGACATCCCGGTGATCGTGGTCACGGGCCTGGCCGGCTCGCGCGACCGCGACGCGTCGTTCGCCGCCGGGAGCGACGCCTACCTGAGCAAGCCGGTCTCACCTCGACGGCTGCTCGAGGAAGTGCGCCGCTTCCTCGGGTGATCACCGGGCACCTTGGCATCGCCGGCGCCGTGTACTCGGGCCGGCGCGACAGCTCGCTCGTCTGGCTGCTCGGCGCTTCGATGGCGCCCGACGTCGTCGACGCGCTGTTCGTCGTAGCGGGGAGCTGCAATCCCTCCGGGCTCTACTCCCATACCTTCCCGGCGGCGGTGCTGATCGCTGCAGTGACGGGAGCGATCGCGTACTTCGCCACCGGGCAGCGCGTCACCGGCGTGCTCGCCGCGGTGTTGGTGCTGGCCCATCTACCCCCCGACTACGTCACGGGCCGCAAGCTGTTCTGGCCGGGCGGCGAGCTGCTCGGACTGCGACTGTACGACCACCCCCTGGCCGATTTCGCCGTCGAAGCGCTGATCGCGGCCGGCGGCTGGTGGCTCGTGCGCTCGCGACGGTGGGCGCCGCGCTGGGCGACCGGATGGCTCGCGCTCGCAGTGCTGCTCCTGTTCCAGGGCGCGCTCGACGTCGTCGGTGCGCGTCGCGGCGGTGTGAAGCCGAACGCGTGCGCGTCCGCGGCGCCGTTGGCCACCGGCTGACGTCGGCGCCGCGCGCGACGCGCTCTGGTCGGCGGGCGGCGAAATCCGCATCTTGATTTTCTTCCCCGCTCCCGAGCAGCCGATGCATTCCGACGACGATCCACTGGCGGAGTTCGACCTGCCGCCTGAGGTGATGAGCTCGACCTTCGAGCACGCGATCAGCGACGCGGCATCGATCGCGCACGAGCGCGGTCACGCCGTGGCGTCGCAGCTCCAGCGCAAGCTCAAGGGCAGCATCGTCGAGTACGGGTTCGACGGCCTCGTCACCGCGCACCTCCGATCGGGTGCGGTGGCGCGCTGCGGCGGCCCGTCCGTAGGATGGCGCGTCACCGTGGAGCGAGAGCCCGGAGCGGAGCCGAAGACCCTCGACGCCGATCTCGCGCCGGGCGAGACGGACACGAAGGTGATTGTCGAGCGACTGGCGAAGGTGCTGAAGCGGTATTGAGAAGCCGTTTTGCTTTAGCGCATCGCGCACACGGCCGGCTATGCCGGCCGTCGATACACCACAGACAACCGCGCCGTCGTGCGGCGCTCCTCCTCGTCGCGCTGGCCGAGGAACTCCCCGATCGCGGCGAGCGACTCGATGTGATCGCAGAAGATCTTGAACGACGCGAGCAGAGGCACGGCGAGGAAGGCGCCCGGCACTCCCCAGATCCAGAAGAAGAAGGCGAGCCCTATGAAGATCGCGACCGGGTTGAGCGTGAGGCGGTGGCCGAGCAGCATCGGCGTCACGAGGTTCGCCTGCAGCAGGTTGATCGCCAGGTAGCTGCCGGGGATGAGCAGCGCGCGTGGCACCTCGTCGTACGTCGTGAGTCCGGCCACGGTGAACACGACGACGGCGGCGAGCGCCCCGAGGTAGGGCACGAACTCGAAGAGCGCGACGAGCGCGCCCCACAGCAGCACGTTCGGCATGCCCAGCAGCCACAGCACCCCGGCCACCACCGCGCCCTCGACGACGTTGATGAGCAGCGCGGTGGAGAGATAGGCGGACACGGCGGCCTCGGTCGCCCGCGCGATCTCCACCGCCTTCACCTTGTCGCTGAAGTGCGGCAGCACCTTGATCAGCTTCTGAAGGAAGAGGTCTCCGCCGGCGAGCAGGAAGTAGAGCAGGATGAAGATCTCGAGCAGGCCCGCCGCGATGCGCTGCGTCGTGCCGAACAGTCGCGACGATACGCTCGGTCCCGCCTGCACCACCACGTTCTGCGCGCGATCGGTCTGCGATGCGACGGCGGCCGTCGCGCGCTCCACGTTCTGCGTCACCTGCTGAACCGGGCGGATGATCGACCGGAGCCGTTCCTCGGCGTGGGCGAAGCTCTGCGGCGCCGTCATCGCCCAGCGCTGCGCCGGCCCGGCGAGCTGGTAGGCACCTTCGGCCACGGCGGCGATGAGCACGACCACGAGGATCGCCGCGCTGATCGGCGGCTTGATGTGCCATCGAAGCATGCGCCGGACGAGTGGGCTCAACAGGAAGTTGAGCAGCAGCGCGAAGACGATCGGGACGAGGAACTCGCGCGCGAAGTACAACGTGTAGAGCAGGGCGAGCGAGGTGAGGATGGTCACCTCGATCGATCGCACGCGAGCACCACCCACGGCGTCCGCGGTGCGCTCGAGGTCGGGAGGCGAAGCGGTGGAGTCGGCCGGCTCTGCGCTCAAGCCCGGGTCGAGGGCGGGCGCGAGCGGTGAGTCCGGCGAGCGCGTCGCACGCTCCACCGCTTGCGGAACGATCCCCGGGTCCTGATCAGCCGTCATCTCGAGTCACTGAATGCACGATGCTTGCCGAACAGCCCGCCGATGTTGGCGACGGCACTCGGACGCCCCGCACGGGACGAACTCCACGGACAGACTACCTTCCGCACGGAATTAGGGAAGAGCCCGCAACCGGGCTTCCGTCGAGCTTCATGGCGCTTCCCGACTGGGCGCTGCCGCGGTTCAGCCGGCGCTGCTCGCGATCGCCGGGGAGAAGTAGTCGTGGCGATCGGAGCATCGCGAACGCCACGCGTTACCTGTGATGTATCGAGTCGTCACGCGGCATACGCGCATCCGGAGCGAGTCGCGATGACGACACAGTTGACGTTGATGAGTCACGGCAAGGTGCTCGGCTACACCGGCGCGGCGTTCCCGCCCGACGAGCTGCCGGCGGGCGCCAGCGTGTGGCACCTCGTCCCGACCACGGCGTTCGACTTCGTGGAGCCGATCATCGCCGAGCTCACGGCGCCTCCGGCGTTCTCCCTCGTGGAAGAGGTGATCCCCACGCCGGACGCCTATCTCCACCCCGCGCGGCACGAGCACGAGGCGCAGATGGAGCGGCTGGTGCACGAAGCGGCGCGGATCCATCACTTCCGCCTGGTGCTCGAGCGCTACGAGGAGCTCGACCTCGAGCTTCGCGATGCCAGCGGTCGTCGCGTGCCGACGACGACGCTCCTCGTCTCCAAGCAGGTGGTGAGCGCCGACGCGCTGCAGGCGTACGTGGAAACGATCGATCCCTGCGAAGCGCACCAGGTGAACACGGCCGAGCCGTGCTACCTGCTGATGGCGCGCCTCGCGAGCGCGTCGTCGGAGTCGGTCGAATCCGTGGCGTCAGCCGCCTGACCTGCTGAGCCGCGCGCGCGGCTCGCCGTTATGCGGGCGAGGTATCGCCGAGGAGATCCAGCAGGTCCCGCGATGAAAGCCGGACCCAGCCGTCTGGGTAGTGCCAGACGCGCCGCACGACCGCGGGAGAGCTGAAGATCAGACACCGGTCGCCGTGCGCCCAGGGCTGCGGCGTGTCGACTTCGTGGACGACCCACTCGTTGCCCTGAGCGTCCATCACGATCCGGGAGAGCGCCTCGTGGGTTCCCCGCTCCACGTGATCGCGGTTGTCCTGCATCGAATGCATCACGCTCCCTCGGGGGGGCTCGAGCGCCGGCATCCACATCAATGCACGGCACGCCGGGAGGCGCAATGCAAGATCGTCACCGCATCGGACCAACTTCACCAAAAGTTGGCCCGATCAGCGGGCCTCGATTCTTCACGATCCCGCGAGAACGTGCCCGAGGTGTGCGAGAGCCTCATCGCGTGTGAGCGATTCCTCGGAGCCGAGCCCCCCGGCGACCCGGGCGGCGAGCGCCGCCTCGGGATCCTTGAGCAGGTGGCCCGTGAGCACGGCGACGACGCGCTCGCCGTTGCCGATGATCCCACGCTCGGTCAGCACGCGCACGCCGGCCACGCTCGCGGCGCTGGCGGGCTCGCAGCCGACGCCGCAGCCGTCGATCACGCGCTTCGCGGCGAAGATCTCCGCATCGCTCACGGCGGCGACGTGACCATTCGAGAAACGGATGGCGTCGACCGCGCGGTCCCACGACGCGGGATCACCGATCCTGATCGCCGTGGCCGCGGTCTCGGCGCGCACCCGACGCCGCGTCGCGAAGTCGTCGGAGAATCCAGCCGCGAAGGGCGCCGCGCCCGCCGCCTGCACCGCGAGCAGCCGCGGTACGCGATCGATCAGCCCGAGCGCGTGCGCCTCGCGCAGCGCTTTGCCGAACGCCGCGGTGTTCCCGAGGTTGCCTGCGGGAAGCGCGATCCAGTCGGGCGCGTTCCAGCCGAGCTGCTGGAGTAGCTCGAGGACGATCGTCTTCTGCCCCTCGACGCGGAACGGGTTGAGCGAGTTGACGAGATAGACGCCGAGCCGCTCCGACGCTTCGCGTGCCAGCTCGAGGCAGTCGTCGAAGTCGCCGAGCAGCCGGATCATGTGGGCGCCGTAGGCGAGCGTCTGCGCCAGCTTCCCCGTCGACACGCGGCCTTCGGGGACGAGCACGAAGGCGGGAATCCCCGCCTGCGCGGCGTATGCGGCGAGCGATGCGGAGGTATTCCCCGTCGACGCGCACGCCACCGCGAGCGCGCCGATGCGCTTCGCCTGGGTGAGCGCCGCCGTCATGCCGCGATCCTTGAACGACGCGCTCGGGTTGTGCCCCTCGTGCTTCAGCCAGAGGTCGCGCACGCCGGCGAAGCTCGCCACCGCCTCACGCGCGACGAGCGGCGTGTTCCCTTCGGGATGACTGACGATCTCCTCGTCCCGCGCGCCGGGGAGCACGAGCTCGCGGAACCGCCAGACGCCGGAGCGCTCCGCCGCGGCGCCACGATAGCTCTCGATGCCGAGCCGCTGATCGAACCGCGCGCGCAGAGTCTCACCTCGGGGCAGCGCGAGCGTGTGCTCGACCGCGAGCAGACCTCCGCAGTTGGGGCACGTCGCGCGCGCCGTGCGGTCGTCGAGCGTGGCATGGCAGGACGCGCAGCGCACGATGCTCATCTGCTCGGCGGCGGTGATTGGAGTCATCGTTTGCACGGGCATGCTCATGCGGTCTTCACGACCGCGCCGTTGGGGTCGACGTGCGTGACACGAGTGGAGGATTCGACGCCGGCACGCGCGTACGCGTCGCGCATCGCCGTCGCGACGCGCTCGGCCACTTCCTCCCCGGCGACGAGAGCGAACGCGGTAGGTCCGGCGCCGGAGATGGACGCGCCGAGGGCGCCGGCGGTCATCGCAGCCTCCTTCGCCGCGAGAAACCCCGGCAGCAGCGGCGCACGAGCCGGCTCGGCGATGCGATCGTCGATCGATCGACCGAGCAGCGCGAGGTCGTTCGAATAGCAGGCGGCGACGATCGCGGCGACCTGCGCCATCTGATGCAGCGCCAGCGAGCGAGGGAGCGAGGCCGGCAGCACGCCGCGCGCGTCGGAGGTGCGCAGCCGCTGCGCCGGATGGACGAGCACGATGCGCAACCCATCGGGGATCGGCAGGCGGACCACATCGATGGGATCGACGGAGCGCACCAGCACGATGCCGCCGAGCAGCGACGGCGCGATGTTGTCTAGATGACGGCCTGCCACTGTCTCCTCTGCCAGCAGACAGCACGACAGCAGCGACGTCCGATCGAGCACGGAGCCGCACAGCGCATCGGCGGCCACCGCGCCCGCCACGGCCGACGCGGCGCTGCCACCCTGGCCTCCGGAAAGCGGCAGCGCCTTGCGCACGGTGAGCGCGACCCCGGGCGCGGGCAGTGGCGCGCCGCGCCGGCGCGCGACGTCGAGCACCGCCGCCGCGGCGATCGCCGACGTGTGGCGCGCGGGATCGGTCGGTAGCTCGGGATGTCCTGCGTCCAGCAGGCTCACGCCGGGCGCGTCGCACCACTCGGCAGTCACCTCGTCGCGCAATCCGGCCACCGCGCAGCCGAGCACGTCGAGGCCCGGCCCGAGGTTGCCGATGCCGCCCGGCACCGAGACGACGACGCGCGTGTGCGCATCGCTCCGTCCCGGCGCGACCGTCGTCACGCGGCCACCATGCGCAACAGATCGCCGAGCACGCCGGCGGCCGTGACCTCGGCACCGGCTCCAGGGCCCGACACGACGAGTGGACGCTCGCGGTAGCGTGCCGTGGTGAACACGAAGAGGTTGTCGGTACCGTCGAGTGAGCCGAGCGGGCTGCCGATCGGCACTCCCACGAGGCCGACGCGCACGCCGCCGCGCGTGGCGCGCGCCCGGTAGCGCAGCACCTCGCCCCGCTCGCGCGCTTCCTTCACGAGCCGCTCCCAGTGTTCGTCGATCGACGGCAGCTCCTGAAGGAACTGCTCCTTCGACACGTCGCGCAGCGACTCGGGCACGAGCGACTCGATTGCGACGTCGGTGAGCTCGCCCGAATAGCCAAGCAGCCGGCCGAGGATGAGCCCCTTTCGCGCCACGTCGAGTCCGCAGAGATCGTCGCGCGGATCGGGCTCCGTGTAGCCGAGCTCCATCGCCTGGCGGACCGCGTCGCTGAACGAGCGGCCGCGCGCCATCTCGCTGAACAGGTAGCCCATCGTCCCCGACGGGCAGCCCTCGACGCTGTGCACGCGATCGCCCGACGCCATGAGCTGCTGCAGCGTGTCGATCACCGGAAGCCCCGCGCCGACGGTGGCCTCGTGCAGCACGCGTCGCCCGCGCGCCCGCGCGTCCTGCAGAATGGCACGCGCCGAGAAGATGTCGCCCGCGAGCGGCACTTTGTTGGCGAGCACGAGATCCATGTCGTGCGAGATCGCCGCAACGAGCGCCGGGCCCGTCTCGCCGCTCGCGACGTCGATCAGGACGGGGCGCATCAGCGAGTGCGCGCCCATCGCGTCGACCGCCTCGCGTGCGGTGCCCCGTTCGCCGCCACGCACGTCGCCGAGCGCGCCGCCCTGCTGCTTGTGCAGCATGAGGGCGCCGAGCCGCCGCTGGCTCAAGCCGCGTGCGTCGAACACCCAGCCTGCCGTGTCGATCAGGCCGACGATGCGCACGGGCGCGCGGCCGTCGCGTGCGAGCGCAGTGATCTGGTTGATCAGCTCGCGGCCGACGCGGCCGACGCCGAGCAGGATGATGTCCGTACCCTGCGCGCGGCGCCCGACCTTGCCGCCGCCGACCTTGTGCAGATGGAAGGCGCTGTGCACCGCCTTGAGCGCGGCGGGCACCTGGCCGCCGTCGACGACGAACGAGATGATGCGCTCCGACGCGCCCTGCGCGATGGCGACGACGTTGGCCTCCGCGCCCGCGACGGCGTTGAAGATCCGCGCCGCGATGCCGGGGGTGTGCACCATACCGGAACCGACGACGGCGATCGTCGCGAGCCCCGTCATCAGCTCGATGTCGTCGATCTCGCGGCGCTTGATCTCCTCGACGAACGCCTCGCGCAGCGCGGCGACGGCGCGTGGCGCTTCCGTCTCCGGCACCGTGAAGCAGATCGAGTGCTCGGACGAGGCCTGCGAGATCATCGACACGGAGACCCCGGTGGACGCCAGTGCGCCGAAGGTGCGCGCGGCGACGCCGGGGACGCCGATCATCCCGTTGCCCTGCACGGTGACGAGCGCCTGCTTGAGGATCGCCGAGAGCGCGCGCACGGGCGTGCCGCCCACGGGGCGCCCCGGAACGATCGTGGTGCCGGCCGACTCGGGATTGGCGAAGGGACGGATGCGCAGGATCGTGCCCTGCTGCAGCGGCACGAGCGTGCGCGGATGGAGCACCTTCGCGCCGTAGTACGCGAGCTCGGACGCCTCGCGCGCATCGAGCAGCGGAACCACACGGGCATCGGGCACCAGACGCGGATCGGCGGTCATGCAGCCCGCCACGTCCTTCCAGAGCGTGACCTCGTTCGCCTCGAGCGCGCGCGCGAGCACCGTCGCGGTGAGATCGGTTCCGCCGCGGCCGAGGGTGACGACCTCGCCGTCGCATCCGGCGCCGATGAAGCCCGGCACGACGACGAGGAGCCCGCGGTCGAGCAGCGTCTCGAGCGCGGCACGCGCCGACACATCGGTGCGCGCGAGGTCCGGAGCGGCGTTGCCGGCGCGGCCGTCGGTGAACAGGAATGCCTGCGCGTCGGCGACGGTGCTCGCGATGCCGGCGCGCTCGAGGGCGGCGGCGAGGATCGCGGCGGAGAGCCGCTCGCCGCGCGCGAGAATCTCGTCGCGCGTGCGCGGCGTCAGCTCGCGTGCGCCCGCGACGCGCTCGAGCAGCGTCTCGAGCTCCTCGAACGACGCGTCCACGTACTCGGCGATCGCCGGCGAGTCGAGCAGAAGATCGGTGGCGACGGCCTGGTGGCGCGCGCACAGCTCGCGCGCCGCGGCGAGTGCGCCGTCGAGATCCCCGGTCGCCGCCGTCGCCGTCGTCTGCAGCAGCGCGTCCGTCACGCCCATCAGCGCCGAGGCGGCGACGACGCGGCGCGTGCCCGTGCGGTCGAGCGCGAGGAGACGGACGACGCTGGCGACCGCGCCGGCATCGGCGAGCGCGGCTCCCCCGAACTTGTGGACGACGACGGAACGTGCTTGGGCGGGCATGCGTGAAGCTCCGGAGCGAAAGGTCGCGAGCGCGACGGTAAGCTAACGACCACAAAAAACGCGGCCCCATCGGGGCCGCGTGAGCATCGTCTCGTGTGTGCTACTGCTACACGGAGTGTGCGCCGCCGCCCCCGCAGGGAGTCGTCGTCGTGGTCATCCGCGTGTACGTGTAGCGTGAGGAGACGATCATCGGGCGGTATGTGTGCAGAGAGCGCCGGCGGCGAGCCGGCGCGCTCTGCCTAGACTAGGGTTGGGCGGGCGCGCTGTCAAGCGCGCGGGCCCCGCCACGCGTGCGTGGCGTCTACTCCTCGTCCTCGTCCTCGGCCCCTTCGGCGTCGATGTTGATCTGCGACGTCGCGATGTCGGTGAGGAGCAGATCGGTCGCCTTCTCCTCCTCGAGCGTCTGCTCGAGCAGCGCCGCCTGATCGTCGTAGCCAAGGAGCCGCGCCCAGGTCCGTGCGGTCCCGTAGCCGGCCATCTCGTAGTGCTCGACGTGCTGCGCGGCGTTGATCAATCCCGCGTCGAGCACGTTCGGCTCCGGCTTCTCGGAGAGCAGCTCCTTGGCCTCCTCGATCAGCCCTTCCATGCCGACGCACTTCTTGCCGCGCGGGCTCTCACCGAGCTCCTTGCAGATCCGCTCGAGGCGCTTGACCTGCATGCGCGTCTGCGCCTCGTGCTTGGTGAAGGCGCGCTTCAGCTGCGGATGCGATGCCGCCTTGATCATGCGCGGGAGCCCCTTGAGGATCTGATTCTCGGCGCTCCAGAGATCCTTCAACCCTTCGACGTACAGCTCTCGCAGCGAGTCCATTTCTGCCATCGTACATGCTCCGCGTTGACGTGAGATCCAGTGCGGGCAATCCCCGCGATGGGAGAGGGAAAGGCAATCGGTATGCCCCTGTTTGCTCGCACTCGCGATGGAGCGAGGGCGGCTGCGGGTCGCGTTAGATTGCGCGATCACCTCTCTCGATCGAGCGCAAATGCCGCTACTTCGCCTTCACCTGTTGCGTCACGGCCAGACCAACGCGAGCCGCGGAAACCTGTTCTGTGGACGACGGCTCGATCCGCCATTGACGGAGGAAGGGCTGGCGATGGCCGCGGCGTTCGCGGCGGCCTATCGCGATCGCCGTTGGGCGGCCATCTACTCCAGCCCGCTCGGCCGCGCGGTCACCACGGCGCTGCCACTCGCCGAGGCGGTGGGGCTGCCGGTCCAGACGCGCGACGGCTTCGCCGAGGTCGACTACGGCGCGTGGGACGGGCTGAGCGCGCAGGAGGTCGCGGCGCGATTTCCGATGGAGTACGCGCGCTGGACGGCGGATCCCGCGTGGAACCCGCCGACGGGGGGCGAGACGGCGGTCGCACTGGCGCAGCGCGTCACGCGCGAGCTCGAGTCGATCGAGCACAAGCATCATGACGGCGGGAACGTGCTGATCGTGGCGCACAAGGCGACGATCCGCGTCGCCATCTGCGCCCTCCTCGGCGTCGACGTCGGCCGCTTCCGCTATCGCTTCGACTGCCCCGTAGGCTCGGTGACGATCATCGAGTTCCGCGAGCACGGACCGTTCGCGTTCGCGATCGCGGATCGATCGCATCTGGACGCGAGGCAGAGGGCACTGGAGGGAACATGATGATCGTGAGTTGGTTGGTTGGATCGTGGGTTCGTGTGATCCCACCAACTCTCGATCCCACCAACCAACTTACCGCTTCAGGCGTACTCATCCGATCCCTGCACTCTAGCGCGCGTCGCCCCGTCACTTGAAAACAAACGACGTGCCAGTTTGTATCGCCGAGCCGGGCCGAGCCGTCTATGCAGATGGAGCAGCGGCCGATCGTGACACGAGGCCGATTGCGTCGACGTAGAAGGCCCCTTCTATTTTCGATAGCGGCCTCGCGCATTCGTCATGCGCCGCATCACATCATCAGAGGAATCATGGCGACGAAACTGGACAAGTCGATCAAGCGTGAGTTGGAACATCAGGGCAAGCTGTACACGATCACGCTCGCGCCGGACGGCGTGAAGGTCGTGGAGAAGGGCAAGCGCAATGGCAAGGAGCTGTCGTGGGCGTCGATCATCAGCGGTGACGCGACGCTGAACGAAGATCTGAAGATCTCCGTCGACGCGAGCCGGTCGCCGATGTAGCAGCAACGTCGCCCGTGCATCGCACGGGCGGCGGCTTCGACCGGCTCAGTCCACCCTGACGCCGGGAATCAGCCTTCGTAGGGCTGGTCGCGTGGGCGCGTGGGATGTGCCGCCTCCCACTCCGCCATGCGCGTCGCGACCTCGGCGTCGTTCTCGGCCAGCTCGCGGAGCTGCCGGAGAACGTCCTGCTGCGTCGGACCCGTTGCCTCGGCGATGAGCGGTGCGGTGCCGAACAGCTGCCGCGATGGATCGCGCCGGCGCTCCACCTGAAGGATCCCCCGCACCTGTCCGTCCGCTGCCACGTCGAGGGAGACCAGCACGATCATCCCTCCGGGAAGCACGCGCCGGAACGCGAGAAAATGTGGACGCATGAGAGAAAAGTGCGGCTCGTACGCGTCGAGCGCAAACGCCGCGTGCCACGCCGATTGCGTCGCCGCGCAGGACCGGTGATTCTTCTCCCGTGAAAATTCTCGTCATCGACATCGGCGGAACGAACATCAAGCTGCTCGCCTCCGGCCAACGCACCCCCGTGAAGGTTCCGTCGGGTCCGCACCTCACGCCACGCCAGATGGTGGACGAGGTGCTGGAGGCGACGGAAGGATGGAACTTCGACGCCGTGTCGATCGGCTATCCCGGGCCCGTCGCCCGCAACAAGCCGACGAAGGAGCCGGTCAACCTCGGCGAGGGGTGGACGAAGTTCAACTTCCAGCGTGCCTTCGGCTGCCCGGTGCGGATGATCAACGATGCCGCGATGCAGGCGCTGGGCAGCTACGCCGGCCGCACGATGCTCTTCCTCGGCCTCGGTACGGGGCTCGGCAACACCCTCGTGCTGAATGGCGTCGTGGTGCCGCTCGAGCTCGCGCATCTCCCATACGAAAATGGAAAGACGTACGAGGAAGTGATCGGCGAGGCCGGCCTGAAACGGCTAGGCAAGCGGAAGTGGCGGCGCCACGTCCACAGGATCGTGCGGCTCCTCGCGGAGGCGACGAACGCCGACTACACCGTGATCGGCGGCGGCAACGTCAGGTTCCTCGACGAATTGCCCCCTGATACGCGCCGCGGCAACAACGCCAATGCGTTCCGCGGCGGCTTCCGTCTCTGGGAAGAGGTCGACGCCCGAGGCAAGCGGAAGCGCTAGGACGCGCTACGCAGTCTGCTTCGCGCGGAGGCCGTCGAGCACGGCGGGGATGAGGCCGCCGAACGAGCCGTTGCTCATCACGAGGATCGCGTCGCCCGGCTGTGCGCCCACGACGATCCGGCGAACGATGTCGTCGACATCGCGAGATGCATCGGCGTCGATCCCCTTCGCGCGCAGCGCATCGACGACCTTGCCGATGTCGAGCTGTTCGTCGATCGGCACCTTGTCGTGCGGCTCGGGCACGCGGATCGACGCGAGCGCCGCGCCCTCGAACGCGTTGGCGTACTCACTCTGGTGGATATTGCGGCGGCTCGTGTTCGACCGCGGCTCGAACACCGCCCACAGCCGCCGGTCGGGATAGCGCTGCCGGATCGCAACGATCGTCTCGCGCACCGCCGTCGGATGGTGCGCGAAGTCGTCGATCACCAGGATGTCATCCACGGCGCCGCGGATCTCCTGCCGCCGCTTCACGCCGGCGAACGACGCGAAGCCGGCGCGGATCTGGTCGGCGCGGAGCCCGAGCGCGCGCGCCGCCGCGTAGACGCCGAGCGCATTCTCGACGTTGTGATGCCCCGACATCGGAAGGAGATACTCGCCGGTGCGGCCGCGCGGCTCGCGCACGACGAACCGCGCCCCCTCGGGGCCGAATGACAGCTTCTCGGCCGCGTAGTCCGCGTCGCCGTGCACCGCGTACGTCGCGACGTACGCGCGCGATGCCTTCTGCGCGATCCGCACCGCATTCGGATACGACGCGGCGACCGCGAGGAAGCCATCCTCCGGGAGCGTCGCCGCGAACTTCTCGTACGCCGACTCATAGTGCGCCATGTCGCGGTAGATGTCGGCATGATCGAACTCGACGCTCGTGAGGATCGCCGTCTTCGCGCGGTAGTGCAGGAACTTCGGCCCCTTGTCGAAGTAGGCGGTGTCGTACTCGTCGCCCTCCACCACGACGAACGGCCCGCCGCCGTTCCGGAAGTTCGTGTTGGCGTTCAGCGTCACGCCGCCGACGAGGAACGACGGATCGGTGCCCACGTCCACGAGCACGTGCGCCATGAGCGCCGAGGTGGTCGTCTTGCCGTGCGTACCGACGACGACGACGCTGTGCTTGTCCGCGAGCACGAGCGAGCCGAACGCGGCGGGGAAGCTCATCTGCGGGATGCCGCGCTCGCGCACCGCCGTCGCTTCCGGATTCACGCGGCGGATCACGTTGCCGATGATCACGAGGTCGGGCCGCGCCGCGTCTAGGTTGGCCGGCGCGTACGGCGTCATCACCTGCACCCCCCACGCGGCCAGCATGTCGCTCATCGGCGGATAGACGTTCTCGTCACTCCCCGTGACCTCGTAGCCCGCCGCCTTCAGCATGCCGGCGAACGAGCCCATCCCCGTGCCGGCCACGCCGACGAGGTGGATGCGGCGGATGGACCCGGGAGCGATGTCGGTGAGGACGTTGCCGTTGTCGTCGGACATGTGGTGAGTGGAAGGCGGACGTGAGTGGACGATCAACTCTCGCGGGCGCTTCAGGGCGACGCAAGCGCAACGCGGACCACGCTGGCCGATCGTCCCGCGCGCCGATAGTGTTCTATCGCTTCCCCCTTCTCACACCCGGTTCGAGCGGACGGCATGGACCTGCGCGAAGAGCTCGAGGCATCGCTTGGCGAGCTCTACTCCATCGAGCAGGAGCTCGGCGGCGGGGGGATGAGCCGCGTGTTCCTCGCGAAGGAGAAGTCGCTCGGCCGGCGCGTCGTCGTGAAGGTGCTGCCGAAGGAGCTCACGGGCGGAGTGAACGTCGATCGGTTCCGGCGCGAGATCGTGCTGGCCGCGCAGCTGCAGCATCCGCACATCGTGACGCTGCTCTCCACGGGACAGGTCGCGGGGGTTCCTTACTATACGATGCCGTACGAGGAGGGCCGCTCGCTTCGCGCGCACCTGCGCGAGAGCGGCCCCCTGCCGATCGCCGAGGTGGTCGGCCTGCTTGGCGACGTCGCGAAGGCGCTGTCGTTCGCGCACGAGCGCGGCGTGATCCATCGCGATATCAAGCCCGACAACATTCTCGTGTGCGGGGGCGCGGCGGTCGTCTCGGACTTCGGCATCGCCAAGGCGGTCTCGGAGGCGAAGGACCAGCCGCCGCCGCACGAGACGGGCGAGACGCTCACGCAGATCGGGATGTCCGTCGGCACGCCGACGTACATGGCGCCGGAGCAGGCCGCCGCCGATCCGGACGTCGATCACCGCGCCGACATCTATTCGTTCGGGATCACGGCGTACGAGATGCTCACCGGCCGGCCGCCGTTCTGCGACAGCTCGCCGCGCAAGCTCCTCGCGGCGCACCTCACCGAGGCGCCGGAGCCGATCCTCGCCCGGCGACCGGACACGCCACCCGCGCTCGCCGCCATGGTGATGGCGTGCCTGGCGAAGGAGCCGGCCGATCGTCCGCAGACGGCGAAGGCGCTCCTGCACGTGCTCGAGATCGTGCAGGCGGGTGAAGAGCGCGCCGCGCGCGCGCAGGTGCAGCGCGGCAGTCTCGCGCGGCAGCTCGCGCTCGGTCTCGTCGCGCTGGTGGCCGTGTCGATCCTCGCACGGGCGTCGATCATCGCGATGGGGCTGCCCGAATGGGTGCTCCCCGCGATGCTCGTCGTGGCGGTGCTGATCATCGTCGTCCTCGTCGGCCGCGCGCAGGGGATCGCGCGCGCGATCACGCCGATGACGCCGGCGCGTCGTCGCGAATAGCAGTCGCGATGCACGAGCTCGATCGCATACGGCTCGCGCTCGTCGACGCGGCCGATCGTGGCGAGGCCGCGGTGCTGGCCACGGTCGTGAGCGTGGACGGCTCTACCTACCGCGGCGCCGGCGCGCGGATGGTCGTACGCGCCGACGGATCCGCGATCGGCGCGGTGAGTGGCGGCTGCCTCGAAGCGGACATCGTCGCGCGTTCCGTCGAGGTGCTCGCCTCGGGCACGCTCGAGATCGCGCACTACGATACGCGCTCCTCGGACGACGGCGTGCTCGGTCTCGGTATGGGCTGTCAGGGCGTGATCGACGTGGAGCTCGCGCCGCTCGTCGGTGACGCGTTGCGCGCCGAGATCGAGCGGCTCGTCGAGCTGCGCGCGCGGAACGCCGTGCGTCTGCTCGTCTGTGGCGCCGGTGCCGACGCGATCCCCGTCGTCCGGCTCGCCGCGATGACGGGATGGCTCGTCACCGTCGTCGACCATCGGCCGAGCTTCGCCACGACCGAGCGCTTCCCCGACGCCGAGCGCGTGATCCGACTCGACGCATCGCAGACGGATGGGACGCTCGCATCGGCGGTGCGGCTCGACGAGTTCTCCGCCGCGGTGGTGATGGGACACGCCGCGACGTACGACAGCGCGCGCCTGCACGAGTTGCTCGGCGTGCGCGGCCTGCGCTACCTGGGCGTGCTCGGGCCGCGCCGGCGCACGATGGAGCTGCTCGAGAGCGCACCCGGCATCGCGCCGGGCACGCTTCCGCCGAACGTCTACGCCCCGATCGGGCTCGACATCGGCGCCGAAACTCCCGAGGAGATCGCGCTCGCCATCGTGAGCGAATGCGCGGCAGCGCTCGCCGCACGCACGCCGGTGTCGCTGCGCGATCGCGGCGGGCCGATTCACGAGAGGCGGTGAATTGATGAGGTGATTGGTTCGCTGATCGGTGAGCTGGCAACTCCACCCACCAGCGATCGAGCTCACCAACTCGCCGCCGGCCCCACCGTCGGGTCCGTGTCGGCATTCTGTCGCCGGTCAGAGCGGGTCGACTGCGCGCACCACCAACAGTTGCCCCACACACATCGTACCTAGAGTGGCGCTCCGGTTCGGAGCGCCAGCGGTTGCCGTCTCCTCGTGCCTCCAGCGGTCCGGCCGCGCTCGCGCCGACCGTCGAACTCTCACCAGACGCACTCGTGATCTCCCGCCGCATCGTTCTCTTGATGGCCGCGCTCCTCGCCCTGGTGCTGGTCGTCCCACGAGCCGCCGCCGCCCAACAGCTCGACGTCATCCGCGGCCAGGTGACGGGCGACGACGACGATCCGCTCGAGAATGCCAACGTCACCGCGACGTCCGTTGGCGGCGGCGTGAACCGTACCGCGCGCACCGATCGCAACGGCCGCTTCACCATCACCTTCCCCGGCGGCGACGGCGACTACTTCATCACCGTCGCCTCGCTCGGCTACACGCCGCGCCGGTTCGAGGTACGCCGCACGGCCGATCAGGAGATCCTCGTCGCCGACGTGCAGCTCACGCGCATGGTCATCCTCGACACGGTGCACGCCGTCGCCGAGCGTGAGCGCGTGAACAGGAACGATCGCACGCCGGACGTCAGCGGCACCGAGCAGTCGGCGAGCAGCGTCGCCGTCTCGGCCGATCAGCAGGGCGACCTCAATGCCATCGCCGCGACGATCCCCGGCGTCACGCCGGTGCTCAGCGCCGAAGGTGATCCCGCCGGCTTCTCCGTGCTCGGACTCTCGGCCGACCAGAACAGCATGACGCTGAACGGGGCCAACCTCGGCAGCTCGACGCTGCCGCGCGATGCACAGGTCTCGACCTCGCTCGTCACCGCGCCGTACGATGTGAGCCGCGGTGGATTCAGCGGCGGACAGCTCAACGTGCGTAGCGGCAGCGGCACCAACTTCATCCGCCGCAACAACAGTCTGAACTTCGACGCGCCCTCGCTGCAGTGGACCGATCCGGCAGCGCGCGCGCTCGGCCAGCAGTACACCAACCTCTCGCTCGGCGGATCGCTCTCGGGGCCGATCGTGTACGACAAGGCGTTCTACAACCTCGCCTACCAGCTCGGCCGGCGCGCGAACGATCTGCGCACGCTGCTCAACACCGATCCCGAGGGCATGGAGGCGACTGGCGTCGCGGCCGACTCGGTCGCGCGGCTGCTCGCCATCGCGCAGGCGCAGAGCATCCCGCTCGGTGCCGGGCTCGCGCCGTCGAGCCGCCTGCGCGACAACGGCTCGCTGTTCGGCACCTTCGACTACACCCCACCCAACTCGACGACGGGCACGACATACAAGCTCGTGCTGAACGGCAACTGGAACCGGCAGACGCCGGCGGGGAATCTCACGGCCGAGCTCCCGGCGCACAGCGGCGACCGCACCAACTGGGGTCTCGGCGCGCAGCTGGCGCACACGTCGTACGTGAAGCAGATCCTGCTCAGCGAGACCACGCTGAGCGTCGGCGGCAACAAGAACTACGGCTCGCCGTACACGCTGCTGCCGAACGGCAGCGTGCTCGTGAACTCGACGTTCGATGACGGCACGAGCGGCGTGCGCACGCTCGCCTTCGGCGGCAGCTCAAACCTCAACACCAGCAACAGCGGACTGACGACCGAGCTCCAGAACCAGCTGTCCTGGTTCAGCCGGAACAACAAGCACCGGCTCAAGTTGAGCAGCGAGCTGCAGTACGATGACTACAGCCAGGATCAGACGACGAACCTGCTCGGCACCTTCGGCTACAACTCGCTGGCCGATCTCGCCGCGAACCGGCCGGCGTTCTACACGCGATCACTCTCCAACCGGATCCGGAGCGCCAGCGCGGTCACCGCCGCGCTCGCCCTCGGCGACTCGTATCGTCGCACGAGCAACCTGCAGATCCAGTATGGTCTCCGGCTCGACGCCAATCGGTTCAACACCTCGCCGACCTACAACTCCGACGTCGAGCAAGTGTTCCGGGCGCGGAACGACGTCACACCGAACAAGCTCTACGTGAGCCCGCGCATCGGCTTCTCGTGGACGTACGGCACCGCGCAGCAGATCGCCGCGTTCGAGGGAGCGGTGCGAAACCCGCGCGCCGTGGTGCGCGGCGGCATCGGCGTCTTCCAGAGCACGCCCAACGCGAACCTCATCGGCAACGCAGTGGACAACACGGGCCTCACGTCCGCGGTGCAGCAGTTGAGCTGCGTCGGCAGTGCGGTGCCGATCCCCGATTGGGGCGCGTATGCGAGCGACCCGAACGCCGTGCCTGCGCAGTGCGCCGACGGCTCGCTCGGCTCGGTGTTCGCCAGCAACGTGCCGAACGTCAATCTCTTCGCCAAGGATTTCCAGTCGCCGCGCAGCGTTCGCTCCAACGTCAACTGGAGCGGTCCGATCCTCGGCAACCGCCTCGCCGCGAACTGGGACATCACCTACTCGGTGAACCTCAATCAGTCGAGCAACTACGACCTCAACTTCAAGCCGTCGCAGCAGTTCGTGCTCGATGCAGAGGCCGGGCGCCCGGTCTACGTGCTCCCTGGCAGCATCGTCCCCGCGACCGGCGCGATCGCCTCGCGCGACGCGCGCGTGAGCCAGCAGTACAACCGCGTGCAGGAGCTGCGCAGCGATCTGCGGAGCGAGACCAAGCAGTTCCGCATCGGGATCTCGCCACAGACGTTCAGCCAGCGCTACAACTGGTCGATCAACTACACCATCGCCGACGTGCGCGAGCAGTACCGCGGGTTCCAGAGCACGATCGGCAACCCGCGCGACATCGGCTGGTCGCGCTCGGGGGGCGAGTCGCGCCACCAGATCACCTACAACCTGTTCTACAACTTCTTCGACGCCGTGCGCGTGAACTGGTTCGGCCAGATCCGCAGCGGTTCGCCGTTCACGCCGGGCATCGCCGGCGACGTCAACGGCGACGGCTACTCCAACGATCGCGCCTTCATCTACGATCCCGCGACGACGGCCGATCCCGCGCTCGCCGCGGCGATGAAGAACCTCATCGACAACAGCTCGGGCTCGGCGCGCGACTGCCTCCTCTCGCAGCTCGGCAAGCTCGCCGAGCGGAACTCGTGCACCGGATCGTGGACGACGAACGCGAACCTCAACATCTCGTTCAACCCGCTCAAGGTGCGGCTGCCGCAGCGCGCCACGCTGAGCTTCTCCGTCTCCAACCCGCTCGGCGCGGCGGACCTCCTGCTGCACGGACAGAGCAAGCTGCACGGCTGGGGGCAGACGACCTTCGCGGATCCGACGCTCATGTACGTGCGCGGCTTCGACTCGACGAGGAAGCAGTTCCGGTACGAGGTCAACCCGCGGTTCGGCAGCACCAATCCGCAGTTCAACGCGTTCCGCGCACCGGTCACGCTCACCATGCAGGTGCGCGTCGACGTCGGCCCGTCGCGCGAGCGGCAGCAGCTCACCCAGATGCTCGATCGCGGGCGGAAGCAGCCCGGGCAGAAGGTCCCCGAGCAGCTGCTGCGCGCGCAGTACAGCGGCGGCGGGCTGCTCAATCCGATGGCCCAGCTCCTCCGCTCGATGGATACGCTCGGGTTGGTCGGCTGGCAGGCGGACAGCATCGCGACGATGAACCGTCGCTACACGATCCGCCTCGACAGCATCTGGAGCCCCGTCGCACGCTACCTCGCTGCGCTCCCCGAGCACTACGATCAGGGTGAGGCGTACGACCGATACACCACGGCGCGCAAGGCGACGGTGGACATGCTCATGGCGTACGCACCAGCGATCAACCACGTGCTCACCGCGGAGCAGAAGCGCAAGCTGCCGTCGCTCGTCGCGAGCTATCTCGACACGCGCTACCTGTCCGGCATTCGCAGCGGCACCGTGGGCGGCGGTGCAGGCGGCGCATTCGGTGGGTTCGGCGGCGGCGGCGGGTTCGGCCGCGGTGGTGGTGGCGGCGGCGGCGGATTCGGACGCGGCGGGTGATCGACATGCATCGCGACGACGGCACTCTCATCGAGACTTTCATGCATAGCTCCACCTTCGCGCGGCGTGGCGCCGCGCTGCTCGCTCTCGCCACGCTGATCGCGACACCGGTGTTTGCGCAGCAATCATCGGAACGTCCTCCGGCACGTCCACTCGGCGCCGCGCTCGCCACGAGCGAGCCGATGGGTGCCATCAGCGCCGTGCGCCAGATCCCCGGCGGCAAGCTGCTGGTGAACGATCCGGCGCGTCGCCGCGTCGTGATGCTCGACTCGATGATGAAGACCATCGCGGTCGTCGCCGACACGACACCGGCCACGCAGAACGCCTACGGTGTGCGCGGCGGCGGCATCCTGCCGTGGCGCGGCGACTCGACGCTGTTCCTCGATCCCGCATCCCTGTCCATGCTCGTGCTCGACGGGAACGGGATGATCACGCGCGTCATGGCGGCGCCGCGGCCGGACGACGTGTTCTCGCTCGTCGGCGGCGCGCTCGGTTATCCGGGCTTCGACGCCAAGGGCCGGCTCGTGTATCGCACGGCGGGGCTGAACTTCAATCGACGCGGTGGCGGGGGTGGTGGCGGTGGCGGCGCGGGCGGCGGGAACTTCCAACCGCCGACATTCCCCGACACGACGCCGCTCGTGCGGTTCGACCTCGCGGCTCGCAAGCTCGACACGGCGGCGTTCATCAAGGTTGCCGCGCCGCGGATCAACGTCTACGAGAACGAGGGACGCCGGATGGTCGGGCTCACGGTGAACCCGATGCCCGAGGTCGACGACTGGGCCGTGCTCCCCGACGGGACGATCGCGATCCTGCGCAAGGACTATCACGTCGACTACATCGACGCCGACGGGAAGCGCACCGCAGGGCCGAAGATTCCGTTCGACTGGCAACGGCTCACCGACTCCGCGAAGACCGCCATCGTCGATTCGGTGAAGGCGTTGATGGAGCGCGGCGGACCGGGCGCGGGGCTCAACCTCCTCAGTGGCGGTGGCGACGGTGGCGGTGGCGGTGGGTTCATGAATGGCGGCTTCGGTGGAGGCGGTGGCTTTGGCGGGGGTGGCGGCTTCGGCGGCGGACGCGGCAACCGCGGCGGCGGTGGAGGCAGCGGTGATGGCCCGCCCCCACCTCGTCGCAACGCCGCCACCGGCGGCGCCGCAGCGCCGGCGAGTCCTGGCGCCCCTGCCGGCGCCCCTGCCGGCGCGGGAGCTGCTGGTACTGCGGGCGCCGCTGGCGCCGCGGGAGCCAACCGTCCTGCGGGTGGCCGCGGCTTCGGACCGCAGGTCAACCTGGTCCCGGCCAACGAGCTGCCCGACTACCGTCCCGCCTTCGCCAACGGCTCGGTGCGCGCCGACGCCGAAGGGAAGCTGTGGGTGCGCATCATCCCCGCGAAGCCGTCTGCGGGCGGCCCGGAATACGACGTCATCGATCGCAGCGGCAAGCTCGTCGACCGCGTGACGCTGCCGCGCGGCACGACGATCGCCGGCTTCGGCGCCGGCGGCGTCGTGTACCTCGGTGTGCGCGATCAGGCCGGCGTGCACGTCGTCCGGGCGCGGGAGCGCTGATCCGGCCGACCACGGGCTGACTGGCAATGCGAAGACGGCG
The DNA here is from genome assembly GCA_045804245.1 of Gemmatimonadaceae bacterium. Taxonomy (GTDB): domain Bacteria; phylum Gemmatimonadota; class Gemmatimonadetes; order Gemmatimonadales; family Gemmatimonadaceae; genus AG11. Next base: position 46,379 of record JBJMNN010000251.1, read on the forward strand.
GCTACCATATGGTAGCCGCCGTCTTTGTTTCTCCGATGCCTCGACCGCCGGACACCATTTGCCGGCGCCGTGTGTCGAACCAGGCACGCCCAGGCAGGACCGCTCGACCCTCACCTCGCCTCATCGTGCCGCACCGTCGTCATGCAGCCTTTCTGATCGCGCTGCTCGTCGTCATGCTCGCGCTCCTGCCCATCGCGCTCGGCGCGCAGCAGCTCGACGTCATCCGCGGGCAGGTCACCAATCCCGAACAGCAGCCGATCGAGAACGCCAACGTCACCGCGACGTCGGTCTCGGGCGGCGTGAACCGCACGGCGCGCACCGACCGCGGGGGCCGCTTCACCATCACCTTCCCCGGTGGCGAAGGAGACTACTTCGTCTCGTTCACCGCCATCGGCTACGCGCCGCGCCGTTTCGAGGTGCGCCGCACGGCGGATCAGGAGATCCTCGTCGCCGACGCGCAGCTGCAGCGCATGACGCTGCTCGACACGGCGCGCGCCGTCGCCGCGCGCGCGCGCGTGAACCGGAACGACAACGCGCCGGACCTCAGCGGCACGGAGCAGTCGATCCAGAACGGCGCCGTGTCCTCGGCCCAGCAGGGCGACCTCAACGCCATGGCGGCGACGATCCCCGGCGTCACGCCGATCACCGACGCCAACGGTGATCCGGCCGGCTTCTCCGTGCTCGGGCTGTCGGCCGATCAGAACAGCACGACGCTCAACGGTGCCAACTTCGGTGCGTCGAACATCCCGCGCGACGCCGCCGTCGTCTCGTCGCTCGTCACCACGCCATACGACGTGAGCCGCGGTGGGTTCAGCGGTGCGCAGTTCTCGCTGCGCGGGGGCAGCGGGTCGAACTTCATCCGTCGCACGAACAGCCTGAACTTCGACGCCCC
>JBJMNN010000252.1:0-4151 GCA_045804245.1 Gemmatimonadaceae bacterium
GCGCCGTGAGCGCCAGCGCCGTGCGCGTGACCGGCGTGCATCTCGGCGGTGTGTGCATGACCTGCATGGCCGTTTCCACCATGCCCGTGCCCGCCGTGTGCACCGTGGCCATGTCCTGCGTGTCCGCGTGCGCCGTGTCCGACGTGGGCGACGCCGCCGATCGCCATCGCGGCGAGGCCAGTGGCGCCCAGCGCGAGGGAGAACCCATAGACGTCCATACACCAAATACTACGTGTCGGGCGCCTGCTTGGTGACGGGAGCCAGAGCGGACGGGCGCGAACGCACGAAGGGCACGCTGGCGTACGCCAGCGTGCCCTTCAGGTACTTCACGAATCAATCGTTCCGGCTGCTCACACCGGGAAGAGGATCTCCCGGTACTTCGGCAGCGGCCAGCTCTCGTCGGACACGGTGAGCTCGATCTGATCGCTGACCTCGCGCACCGCGAGCATGGAGTCCGCGCCGGTGCTGGTGAGGAACCTCGCCTGCTTGGCGAGGTCATCGTGCAGCCCCTCGGCCTTCTCGATCGCGGCGACGAGCGCGTTGCGCCGCTCGCGCAGCGACTCGATGAGCGTGCCGAGCTCGTTGGCGGCCGCGACCTGCGGAACGACCTTGATGCCGGCCGTGACGGCGTGCGCCGCCGAGGCCGCGAGCGTGGCCGAGTATTCGAACGCCGCCGGCAGCACCACCGTGTCGACGATCTCCTTCAGCGTGTGCAGCTCGATGAGCATGTCCTTCACGTAGCGCTCCATGCGGACATGGTAGCGCGACTCGAGCTCCTCCTTCGTGAAGATGCCCAGCTTGGTGAGCAGCGTCCTGGCCTGGCGCGTCGTGAGCTGCTCGAGCGCCTCGGGAGTACGGCGCAGGTTCGGCAGGCCGCGCTTCTCGGCGTCCTTCACCCACTCCTCCGAGTAGTTGTTCCCCTCGAAGCGAATCGGCGCGGTCTCCTTGAACGCCTCGCGCACGACGGCGAGCACGGCATCCTCGACCGGCTTGTTCTTCTTCGTCGTCGCCTTGATCTGCTCGATCATCTCGCCGAGGGCTTCGGCGACGGCGGCGTTGAGCAGCACGATCGGGAAGGCGATCGACGCCGACGAGCCGACGGCGCGGAACTCGAACTTGTTCCCCGTGAAGGCGAAGGGCGACGTGCGGTTCCGGTCCGTGTTGTCCTTCTCGACCTCGGGGAGCTTGGCGACGCCGAGCTTGATCATCGCCTGTGCCGCGTTCGCCGACGTCTTGCCCGCGGCGATCGACTCGATCATCTGGGTCAGGCTCTGGCCCATGAACACCGAGATAATGGCCGGCGGCGCCTCGTTGGCGCCGAGGCGATGTTCGTTGCCGCTCGACGCGATGCCGGCGCGGAGCAGCCCCGAGTGACGGTAGACACCCTTGAGCACCGCAGCGAGGAAGACGAGGAAGCGGATGTTCTGGTGCGGGGTCCTGCCGGGCTTGAGCAGGTTGAAGCCATCGAGCTCCGCGTTGTCCGCGGAGATCGAGAGCGACCAGTTGCAGTGCTTGCCGGACCCGTTGATGCCAGCGAAGGGCTTCTCGTTGAGGAGCGCCTGCAGGCCGTGGCGCAGCGCGACCTTCCGCAGAATGGCCATGACCATCTGGTTGTGATCGACGGCGATGTCGGTCTCCTCGTACATCGGCGCCATCTCGAACTGCGACGGGGCGACCTCGTTGTGCCGCGTGACGATCGGCACGCCGAGCTTGTACAGCTCGTGCTCCGCCTCGGCGATGCACGCCTGGATGCGCTCGGGGATGCCACCGAAGTAGTGGTCCTCGAGCTGCTGGCCGCGCGCGGGCGGCGCGCCGACGAGCGTGCGGCCCGCCATCACGAGGTCCGGGCGCAGCGCGAAGTGGCCGCGGTCGATGAGGAAGTACTCCTGCTCGGGTCCGAGCGTCGTGAAGACGCGATGCACGCCCTTGTCACCGAGGAGCTCGAGGAGCTCGATCGCCTTGTTCGAGAGCGCATCCGAGCTGCGGAGCAGCGGCGTCATCTCGTCGAGCGCCTCGCCGTGGTAGCCGATGAACACCGACGGGATGCACAGCGTGCGCGTGCCGCCCGACTCCGTGATGAACACCGGGCTCGCCGGGTTCCACGCCGTGTAGCCGCGCGCTTCCCACGTCGCGCGGAGACCGCCCGACGGGAAGCTCGACGCATCGGGCTCGCTCTGGATGAGCTGCGAACCGGTGAACGACTCGAGCGGCTGGCGGTCGTCGTCGAAGTTGAGGAAGGCGTCGTGCTTCTCGGCGGTGAGGCCGGTCTGCGGCTGGAACCAGTGCGTGAAGTGCGTCACGCCGCGGCCGATCGCCCATTCCTTGATGACCTGCGCGACGGTGGGCGCGATCTCGAGGTCGAGCTTCTTTCCGTGCCGGATGGCCGCGACGAGCTTGGCGTACACGTCCTTCGGCAGCTTGTCGCGCATCTGACGCGCGCCGAAGGTGTTGATCCCGAAGTAGGCCGAGGTCGGCGGGTGACCGTGGCCGTCGCCGTTGTTGCTGGGTGACTTGGGAAGGCGCGAGACCATGTCACGCAACGAGGACTTACGCGATGGGAGTGCGGGGGCGGTCATGGGAGCGGGCTGAGGAATGGACGACGGAACTGCACAAATTGCACGAAGTAGTGACCAATCTAGCCATAATTGGTCTAACAAAGCAAGGATTTACGCTGAAAACTGCAGGATGCGCAGCGGAATCAGTCATATTTGCACAAAACACAGCACGATCAGACAATCCGACCCAGCGTGCGAAGCCGAGGGACCAGGCGAGCGGTCAATCCGACCACGGCAAGCGCCGCCGAGCCGCCGAGCACCACTGCCGGTACGGCACCGAGGAGTCGCGCGGCGACCCCCGATTCGAAGGCACCGAGCTCGTTCGACGAGCCGATGAAGATCGAGTTGACGGCGGAGACGCGCCCGAGCATCTGCGGGGGCGTCAACAGCTGGATGAGCGTGGAGCGGATGACGACGCTCACGTTATCGGCCATTCCGCTCAGCGCAAGGAGCGCGAGCGAGAGGTAGTAGTCGCGCGACAGTCCGAACCCGACGATGGCGAGCGCGAAGACGGCGACGGCGATGAGCATCGTGCGGCCCGCGCGCCGGAAGGGTGGGCGGTGCGCGAGAAAGATTCCCATCGTGACGGCGCCCGCCGCGGGCGCGGCGCGGAGGAGGCCGAGCCCCTGCGGCCCGACTTTCAGGATCTCCGACGCGAAGACCGGCAACAGTGCTTCGGCGCCGCCGAGGAAGACGGAGAAGAGATCGAGCGAGAGCGCGGCGAGGATGGCATGCTCGCTCCACACGAAGTGCAGCCCCGAGAGCAGCTCGGCGACCATCGATGCGCGTCCGAGGGAGCGGGGTGCGGCCACGTAGCGCACCATGAGAAAGGCGGCGAGCGCGACGAGCATGAGCACCATCGCCACTCCATAGGATGTGACGGGCCCGGCGAACCCATAGAGCAGGCCACCGATCGCCGGGCCGATGACCGCCGCGGTCTGCCACGTGCTGCTGCGCCAGGCAATGGCGTTCTGGTAGACGTTTCGCGGGATGATCTCCGCGCCGAGCGCCTGCCGCGCGGGCTGGAGGATGCCGCGCGCGATGCCACTCACGAAGATCGTGGCGTAGATGGGCCCGACGCCGACGCGCGTGAGCAGCCCCGTCGCGAGACTGAAGGCGAGGAGCGCGGCCGAGCAGCAGGCGAGCACGAAGAGGCACGACACGCTGATCACTCGGCGGTCGCGTTGGTCGGCGAGATAGCCGGCCGGCAGCGCGACGCCGATGAACGGCAGCGCTTCGGCCAGGCCGATGAGCCCGAGCGAGAGGGGGTCGTGGGTGATTCGATAGACCTGCCACCCGACGACGACCGCCTGGAGCTGCGAACCGACGACCATCGTGAAAAGGCTCACGATGAACCAGCGGAACTCGCGATGGCGCAGCGCGGCGTAGGCGTCGTGCGGCTGGACGGTTCCGACGTACGCCGGCGTGGCGCGTTCGCTCATCGTCGCAGGATATCGGATGGACGCGCGACGCGCGATGCGCTCTGCGCCAAGCCTCGGGACGCTTCTGCCTCCCCTGCGCTTCCCACCGTTCCGCAAAGCGCATCGCGCATCGCGCAATTCGGGGTACATTCTCCCGCGTATGAATCCGCCGTCC
>JBJMNN010000253.1:0-6219 GCA_045804245.1 Gemmatimonadaceae bacterium
CTTCGCGAGGAATCGCTGCGATTCGGAGATCCGCTCGACCTCGATCGCGATCGCCTCCACCGACTGCTCGATGCGCTGGAGCTGCTCCGTCATCCCCGACTCGAGAGCCATCGGCGCGCCGCGGCGCTCGAACCGGCGCCCCAGCGCGCGGGAGATCGGCCAGCCGACGATGATCACGGCGCAGGTGACGAAGAATCCGATCGCGATGTCGACCGCCTGAGGCGGGATCATCGCACGCGGGTCGTTGGGAGGCTGGGAGGTGTAGACGAACGGGCCAGTTCGCGTCTCCCGCTGAAGCTGGCGCAGCTGCGATTCCGCTTCGCGAAGCGCCTGCTGCGCATTCGCCATCCCCTGGTTCGCCGCGCCGCGCTGGTCGTTCGTTCGAGCGTCGCGCAGCTGCTGCTGCGCGTCGCGGATCTCCTGCTGCGCGTCGCGCACGCGCTGCTGGGCGTCGCGGACCTCCTGCTGGGCGGCGCGCGCTTCCTGCTGCGCGTTCTGCACCTCTTGCTGCGCCTCGCGCTTGGCTTCCGCGACGGCGTCACGGATGGTCTGGCCGAGGCCCTGGTCCGGCTGCTGCGCGGGCGCGGCGACGGAGATGAATGCGATGAAGTGAGGCGTCATGGAGGGCTCCTGATCGTGCCGGCGGACGGCTGGTGTCTCCCTATTCTACGGCTCGGCGCGGTCCCGGGTTGCACGCCGGCCACGATCGAGCACCGAGGCCCGGCAGGGGCGCCGGCCGCGCCGCGGCGTCCGGTGGACGCGCGCCCGCCACCGGAAGCACCTTCTCCGCGACGGAATGTCGATCTCGCCCGGCATCGTTCGTCGCCCTCATGGAACGGTGCTCGACGCGGCCCGAGACCACCGGACGCCGCGGTCGCGAAATCGCCGTTCGACCCATCGATTCTCACCAGGATCTGACCAATGCGAAAGCTCATCGTTCACGAGTTCATGTCACTCGACGGCGTGATCCAGGCGCCGGGCGGAAAGGACGAGGATAGGGATGGCGGCTTCGAGCACGGGGGCTGGACCATCCCGTACTGGCACGACGAGATCGGCGCGACGTTCGGTGAGCTGATGCAGGGGGTGGATGCATTCCTCCTCGGCCGGCGAACGTACGTGACCCACGCCGAGGCGTTCGAGCCGATGCCCGAGGGCGATCCGTTCGGCGACATGATGAACGCGCCGAAGAAGTACGTCGTGTCGCGCACGCTGACCAATCCGATCTGGCGCGACACGGAGGTCATTCGAGACGACGTCGTGGGGTCGGTGCGGGCACTGAAGAACCAGCCGGGCGGCACCATCATGACCGACGGCAGCAGTCAGCTCGTGCACACGCTGCTGGAAAACGACCTCGTCGACGAGCTGCACTTGCACCTGTACCCGCTCGCGCTCGGGGGCGGCAAGCGTCTCCTGCCCGACGGGCTGCATACCACTTTCGCGTTGCGATCGACGAAGCCGTACCCGAGCGGCGTCGTGGGACTCCGCTACGCGCGAGAGCGCTGAGCTCCGGCCTCGACCTCCTGCGTCTTCGCGCCGTCGAGCGTGGGGGCGCGGGAGAGCCCGGTCACCTTCAGCACTTCCTCCTCGTCGAGCGTCTCGCGCGCGAGCAGCGCCTCGGCGAGCGCATCGAGCTCTCGCCGGTGCTCGCCGAGCAGTTGGCGCGCCTCGGCGTGGCACTCGGCGATGATCCGCCGCACCTCGTCGTCGACCGTGCGCGCCGTCGCTTCACTGATCCCGCGCACGCCGTCCTGGCCCGGGAGCGTGCCAAGGTACGGGTTCTCGCGCGGCGCAAGCTGCACCATGCCGAGCTTGTCGCTCATCCCCCACCGCGTCACCATGCTGCGCGCGAGCTGCGTCGCCTGCTCGATGTCGCTCTCGGCGCCGGTCGTCCTCGTGCCGTAGACGATCTCCTCGGCGGCGCGCCCACCGAGCATGCCGACGAGTCGAGCACGAAGGTAGGCCTCCGGATAGTTGTACCGATCGCTGTCCGGACGCTGGTACGTGACGCCGAGTGCCTGCCCGCGCGGGACGATCGAGACGCGGTGCACCGGATCGGCGCCGGGCACGACGAGGCCGAGGATCGCGTGGCCTCCCTCGTGGTAGGCGATCCGCTCGCGGTCCGACTGGCTCAGGAGCAGTGGACGCTCGGGACCGAGCACGATCTTCTCGAGCGCATCGAGGAAGTCGACCTGTCGCACCGCGTTCTGGCCGCGGCGCGCCGCGAGCAGCGCGCCCTCGTTGACGAGGTTTCGCAGATCGGCGCCGGCGAGACCGGGCGTCGACGATGCGAGCTCGCCGAGGTTCACGTCCGGCGCCAGTGGCACCTGGCGCGTGTGCACGGCGAGGATCGCCTCGCGCCCCTTCTTGTCCGGAAGGTTCACGACGACACGCCGGTCGAACCGTCCCGGCCTCAGGAGCGCGCGGTCCAGCACGTCCGGCTGGTTCGTCGCGGCGAGCACGATGATCCCCTCGCGGCTCGAGAAGCCGTCCATCTCCGTGAGGATCTGATTGAGCGTCTGTTCCTGCTCGCTGGAGCCGCCGATCGCGACCTGACCGCGCGCGCGCCCGATCGAGTCCAGCTCGTCGATGAAGATGATCGCCGGCGCGTGCTCGCGGGCCTGCTTGAACAGATCGCGTACGCGCGCCGCACCAACGCCGACGATCATCTCGACGAACTCCGATCCGCTCATGGAGAAGAACGGCACTCCCGCCTCGCCCGCGACCGCGCGCGCGAGGAGCGTCTTCCCCGTTCCCGGCGCCCCGACGAGCAGCACGCCCTTGGGCGCGGTGCCGCCGAGTCGCGTGTACTTCTTCGGGTCCTTGAGGAAGTCCACCAGCTCGACCAGCTCGTTCTCCGCCTCGTCGATCCCGGCCACGTCGTCGAAGGTGACCTTTCCCTCCTGCGTCTGATCGAACCGCCGTGCAGTGCTGCGCCCGATGCCGAACAGCCCTCCGCCCATCGCGCCGCCCTGCTTCGACGCGCGGCGGAAGAGCCAGACGTACATGCCGATGATCAGCAGCGCCGGCGCGAAGCTGAGCAGAAGGCTCAACCACGTACTTCCCTCCTGGATCGGCTCGGCGCTGATCTCGGCGCCGTGGCTGATCAGGAGCGATTCGAGTCCGGGATCGGCGAAGGCGGGAAGCTCGGTGGCGAAGTCGATCACCGGCTGGGATGGCAGGCGCCGCCGCGCGACCAGACCCCGCAGACCATTCTGCGCTGCGGTGTCGCGCGTCGCCGTCGTGTCGCGCGGATAGGTGATCGCGGCGCGAAAGCGCCCGGTGATGCTCGTGCCGCGGCTGTAGATCTTCGCGACGTTTCCGCGCGCCGCTTCCTGCTTGAACAGCGTGTACGGCACTTTCACCGGCTCGCCGGTGCGGGGAAAGAAGAACTGCATCGCGATGTAGTTCGCGAGGACGACGAGCAGGAAAGTGAGCCACGCGCGGCGCGGCGGGACCTTCTGCGGCGGCTGCGACGAGTCGCGAGAGGTCGCGCTCGCCTTGTCGTAGATCGACGCCGCGCGTCGTTGCGCGTCCGACTGTTTTCGTGTGGCCACCTCGCCTCGCTTGCTTTCCATCGTGATCAACTCGCCGCAGCGATCCGACGTTCATCTCACGCCGTTCGCCCGTGCGCGTTCGTCGGACTGACGACCATTCCGGGGCAAGGATCGCACGCGCGATCGTACCTCCTACCCGTGAGCCGGCAAGCGAGCTCCGCAAGCAGTTCGGCCACTTGGACGCGATGCTGGTTCGGAACGACTCGAAGTCCGATTCTGGCGAGCAGCGAGACGTCCTGGCCGATACCTTCGCATCGTGACCGTACCCCTGCCCTTCTCGCCTGACCTGCAGCCCGAAGTCCTCGCGCGTGCGCTCGACGCACGCGACGCGCGCTTCGACGGGTTGTTCTTCGTCGGCATCACGACGACCGGGATCTACTGCAGGCCGGTCTGTCCGGCTCGAGTCTCGATCTTCAGCCGGCGACGGTTCTTCGGCTCCGCCGCCGCCGCCGAGTGTTCGGGATTCCGCCCCTGTCTGCGGTGCCGTCCGGAGCTGGCGCCCGGCCGCGCCCTCGTCGACGCGGTGCCGCGACTCGCGCAGGCCGCGGCGACGCGCATCGCCGCCGGCGCGTTTAACGGCCGCACCGTCGCGAGTCTGGCGCACGAGCTGGGTGTCAGCGAGCGACATCTCCGCCGAGCGCTCGAGCGTGAAGTCGGCGCGTCGCCGCTGGGCCTCGCGCAGACCCACCGTCTGCTGCTCGCCAAGCGGCTGCTCGCCGACACCGCCCTTCCGGTCACCCAGATCGCGTATGCGAGTGGCTTCCAGAGCCTTCGTCGCTTCAACGCCGCGTTTCGGACGCAGTATCGTATGCCGCCGAGCGCACTGCGTCGGAGCGGCGCCACTGCGCGCGTCGTGGCCACTCCGCCAGAGAGCTCGCTGCTGCGGCTCACCCTCGCGTACCGGCCACCGCTCGCCTGGGACGCCATGCTCGCCTCGCTGCGACGGGAAGCCATCGCGGGCGTCGAGGCGATTGCGCAGGGGACGTACTCCCGCATCGTGGAGCTCGACGGACGGCGCGGTGTGGTGCGTGTGCAGGATGCCAGTGAACGACGGCGGTCCGTACGCACGGAACCGAGCGCCGCGCGACGTACGGCGCAGCTGACGCTCGAAGTCTCGCCGGCCCTCGTGCCCGTTCTGATGCCCGTGCTCGCTCGGCTGCGTCACGTGTTCGATCTCGACGCCGAGCCGTCGGTGATCGACGCACACCTGACCGCTGGCGGACTTGGCGCGCTCGTCGCGCGCTGTCCCGGACTTCGCCTCCCGAGCGCGATGACTGGATTCGAGGCGACGTTCCGCGTGCTGCTCGGAAGTCGCGCAGCGGCGGTCGTCGCGACGCTCGGCACCCGATTCGATTCGGGTATCCCGGAGCTCGATCGTGCGATACCCAGCGCGGCGAACGTGCTGACGGCCGGCGCCGCGCGCCTGACGGCGTGTGGCGTGTCGAGCCTGACCGCCGAGGCGCTCCTGAAGGTCGCGCGCCAGCTCGACGACGGCACACTCCGGCTCGAGCCCGGCGAGAGCGTCGCCTCGGCGCATCGTGCGCTCGTCGCGATCCGCGGCGTTGGCGAGCGTCGCGCGGCCATGATCGTGGCGCGCGCGCTCGCCTGGCCCGACGCGTTCGACGCATCCGACCGCGCGCTGCAACGCGCCGCGGGGACGGCGTCGGCACGCGAGCTCGCCGCGCGCGCAGAGTCGTGGCGGCCCTGGCGCGCGTATGCCACGCTACACCTCACTCGGCGCGCCGTGCTCCGCTAGTCACGCCGCGCATCCATCGCCGCTCACAGGTCGAACAGGTACCTGTCTCGCACGCCGACGATGCGCCGGAACAGCGCGCGGATCGCTTTCCCGTTCGGGCCCTTCAGGAGCTTGCGCAGCAGTGCGCCGCGGCGCTGGTCCTCGAGGCGCAGGATGTGAGCCTGCTGTCGCTCCAGCCGCGCGATCTCCAACATCAGGGATTCGCGCAACAGCGCGCGGTAGCGCTGCTGCTCCGGTGACATCGGACCTGCCGTCCGCTGCTTCAGGCGGCGGATCTCCGCCTCGATCTGGGCGGAGGTCAGTGGCTGAGTCGATTCCATCGCGATGCTGGTTCGGCGACGCCCTCGTGCACTCGATGTGAACGTCATCGTATGCCACCAGTGCTTCGCGTGCACGCCGGATTCGGACGTCGAACGCATTCTTCGACGAGCTGGACGCCTGCGCTACCGGGGCGACCCGGAAAGAGAGCTGCCGAGCGGGACACCAGCGATCTCTGCATCGACGACAGGATTCGGATAGTCCGTGCGACCGGCGTCGCGTACTCTGCGTCCATGCACAGAACAATCGATCCGACGATCCTCTACTTCGGCACTCCCGTGGCGCTCATCTCCTCGCTCAACGAGGACGGGTCACCCAACATCGCTCCGATGTCATCGGCCTGGTGGCTCGGATGGACGTGCATGCTCGGCTTCGGCACGATGAGCCAGACGTCCGAGAATCTGCTGCGCACGCGGGAGTGCGTGATCAACCTGCCGTCACACGCCGAGGTCGAGCATGTCGATCGCCTTGCGCTGACGACGGCCCGCAACCCGGTACCGGAGAAGAAGCTCGGCTGGGGATATCGTCATGCGCGCGACAAGTTCGGGCTCGCGGGGCTGACGCCGATGCCGTCGGACACCGTTGCGGCTC
>JBJMNN010000254.1:0-14271 GCA_045804245.1 Gemmatimonadaceae bacterium
GCGATGAAGGGGGACGAGGAGCGGATCCGCGCGGCGGGATGCGAAGGCAACATCGAAATGCCGATCCGCTACAAGGACCAGCTCGCGAACGTCGCCGCTCACCTCGGGAGCTGACGGCTCCTCCAGCCGGCACGGGTGTCTGCTGGTCATCGGTGTGCCATGAGACGGCATCGTGTCACGAACGCTGAAGTGACTTCAGCAGCTTGGGCGCGAACGACAGCGCGAGGAGCACGACGGGGATCGCGATCGAGAGCCACAACGCTGTCTTATTCTGGCCGCTGACCCCCGCGACGAACCGGTCGCCGACGAACGTTGCCAGGAGCCGGCCCGGAATGATGCCGATCGCTGTGCCGGTGAAGAAGGCGAGGGGTGACGCCTCGACCGTCCCAGCGCCGTAGCTCACGACGGCGAACGGGATCATCGGCGTGATCTGCAAGCGAAAGACGGTGAGGGCGACGTGCTTGCCCGACTTGAGCTCGCGCAGCTTGTCGCGATGCGGGCCGATCAGACGGCGGGCGGTGTTCGCCATCAGACCGCGCGCGAGGTAGTAGGTGGCCACCGCACTGATCATCGTAGCGACCCAGACGTAGAGGAACCCACGCACGACGCCGAACACCGCCCCCGCCACGTACGTGAGCATCGTCATCGGCAGAGCGAGCGTCGTGAGCAGGAAGTAGACGAGGACGAAGATCGGCGCGAGCCATTGACGCCCTGCCACATGCTCGGCTTTGGCGACGACCTGTTGGGAGCCGCGGGCGCGAAAGAATCCGAGCTTCCACGCGGCGAGCGCGAACAATACGAGGACGACGAGTGGCGCGAGCAGTCGGAGCCAGTCGGTGTGCCGTTCACGTTTCATCGTCGACCCAGGTGAAGGGGAAATCCAACACAGGCGCGAGTGCCGAGCGCACGGCGACGAAGCCGAGCACCAGCACCAAGCGCACGTCGTCGATGATCCGCAGAATGAGCTCGCGCGTCAGGACGCCGTGCTGGGTGCGCGTTCGCGGAGCAGGGCATCCACTTCGTGCCGCGTCGGCAACGCCGCCTGTGCGCCCAGCTTCGTCGTCGTGAGCGCCGCGGCGGCGCTGGCAAAGGGGCCGGCTTCCTCGAGCGGACGATCGTGCGCGACCATCACGGCGAGCGCCGCGGCGAACGCGTCGCCGGCGCCGGTCGCGTCGATCGCCTTGACGGGAATGCGCGGCAACCAACGCTCTCGTTCTCCGCCGTCGTGCGACCACACCATCAGATCGCCCTCGGAACCCGCTTGCAGCACCGCCGCGTGGGCACCGCGTCGCAGCAGCGCCCGCGCGGCCTCGCCGGCGGTCGCTCGATCGTGAACCGCGACGCCGGTGACGATTGCCGCCTCCTCGGCGTTCGGGCGAATGAGATGGACGCGTCGCATCAGCGAGTCGGGCAGCGGAACGGCGGGCGCTGGATCGAGCACGACGCGCACTCCTGCGTCATGGGCGATGCGCGCGCTTGCCTCGACGACGTCGAGTGAGACTTCGAGCTGGAGAAGCAGCACGGCTGCCCGCTCGATCGCCGAGCGCGCAGCCTCCACGTCCGCGACCGATAATCGGGTGTTCGCACCAGGAGCGGTAAGGATTTGCTTCTCGCCGTCACCGCCAACCTGGATCACGGCGATCCCACTGGCTGCCGTGGCGTCGCGAGTGACGTGCTGCGTGTCGATCCCTTCGGTCTGGAGTCGATCGATGATCCGCTCGCCATACGCGTCCGCGCCGACGCACCCGACGAACGCGACCCGGGCGCCCAGACGTGCCGCCGCCACGGCCTGGTTCGCCCCCTTGCCGCCGGGCGCCTCCTGGAACTCGTCACCGCGCACGGTTCCTCCCGGCGTCGGCAGGCTGGGCCCACGGACCAGAAAATCCCAGTTCGCGCCCCCGACGACGACGACGTCTCCGCCGCGAGCATTGGCCATGACAGACGTGAGCGATAGGCGCTAGCGATCGGTCGCTGGTCGCCTACGAGCGGCCCGCATAGCCTGCTTCGATGTGTTCGGCCTGTCGTTTCTGCTTTTGAGTGTAGTCGCTCTTGTCGCCGCGTAGCATGGATCCCTCCGCAGTCGTCGTGTGGTCATTGCCGAGCGCAAGGCTCCCTCGAGCGAAGTCCCACAGCGAGCGGCACCCACGCGATCGAGGGCGCACGATGTGTGCCCGTGACATCCTCGATTCTCACGTACTCGACGTCGGCAGATGTGAGTGGGCAGGCGTGTCCTCGCGTGACGGCAACGCTCGACAGCGAGCGCGACGTTGGGCGCCTGGAGCGTGGCCTGTGGCCGATGCTGCTCGAGTTGTCGGGAGCCGGAGGGCTTGGATCCGTCTCCGCGCTGGCGCGGCGCATGCGACGCAGGCGGTGAGCACGGAACAACGACCAATAAAGGGTCGTGATTCACCGACCAACGGGCGTTCCGCGCGGCAGCAGCACGCTGCTGACACCATCGAGCGCAACACGAGAGTCACTCGCGTTCACCCATACATCAAGAGTTGACCCATGCATCCCACCACGCCGAGTCATCGCAGGCTCACGCTGGGCGCAGTCGTCCTCTGCTTCTGCGCCGCCATGCCCACGCTCGCGAGCGCACAGCAGACGACAACCCATGCCGCGATCAACGTCGAGGGAAACAAGAAGCTGCTCTCCGCGGCGAAGATCACGCCCGACTCCGCCGCGGCGATCGCCGCGGCCAAGGTGCCGGGCACCACGGCGTCGACCGTGAAGTTCGAAGGGAAGAGCACGGCTCCTGTCTACACCGTGAGCCTGCTGAAGGCCGGAAGCAAGGATATTGATCGCGTGTGGATCGACGCCAACACGGGCACGGTGACGCGCACCAAGCATTACGGCGGCGTGTCGGGTCGCGTGCGGCACGCGCATCAGGCGCACGAGGCGAAAGAGGCCAAGCAGGGCAAGAGCTGATACCATGGGCGAGCGCCGGGATGCTCGATCAAATCCCGGCCGCTCTCCCACGGAGGTAGTGCTGGTCACGACCGACTCCGTCGCTTCGGGTCACGCGAAGAGCAACGTGCACCGGTGCTGCGTCGCTCCGCTGTCCGCTGGACATCCGTGGCATTCACGCTCAGCGGTGGAGGCCGCCTGTGGACTATCGTCGACACTTCCGGGGGTCACCGTGCGTACCGGCACACTTTCCCGTTGCATCCTGATGGGTCTCTCGCTCGTGGCTGGCTGCTCCAGGCAGGACTCGAGCGCCGGTGCGGCAGCGCAGGACTCATCCTCGTCGAAAACTGGAGCGGCGGCCACATCGACCGCCTCCAGCGACACGACCGTCCGAGGAACTCTCAAGGACGTGAGCGACAGCGTCGTGACTCTCACGACGCCGACGGGAGAGATGCGCGTCGCGCTCGCGGCGCCGGTCAAGGTCTACACTCGTGCCCCGGCCGATCTCTCTCGCGTCTCCGACCACGTCTTCATCGGCGTCACCTCGGTGCCGCAGCCTGATGGGTCACAGCGCGCCACGGAGATCCACATCTTCCCGGAGGAGCTCCGGGGACTCGGCGAGGGAAGCCGGCCGATGGCCGCGCCCTCCGGCGGGAGCGGCGGCTCGATGACGAACGGCAGCGTCTCGGGTTCGCGGATGACGAATGGTTCCGCGACGATGACCAACGGGTCGGCTACCATGACCAACGGATCTGCCACGATGACGAATGGCGCGGCGAACATGAAGAGCGGCGCGAGCGGCGGCGCCGGCCGGACGATGACCGTGACGTACAACGGCGGATCCCAGACGATCACGGTGCCGCCCGACGTCTCTGTCACAGAGATCGTTGCCACGTCCACCAAGCTCGCTCCTGGCGCGAGTGTCGTGATCCCGGCGACGAAGCGCCCGGACGGCACGCTCACCACCTCGCGCGTCATGCTCACGAGCGCTCGAGCGCCCAGGTGAGCGGCGCCTACGGAGTGACACCGTCAGAACCCGGCGTCGAGGATCAGGTGCGTGGGCAGGAAGATCAACACGGGAAAGGCGATCATGAGGAGCGCCAGATGCACGAGGGGCGGGAGCCCGGTGGAGTGCGCGCTCCCCCAACCGTGGACCCAATTGATGTTGTGCTCCGGATCGGTCGTCGCGTAGGTCAACGGCAGAACGATGGTCGAGAGCAGCGTCATCGCCGGGAATGCGCGCACGTCATAGCCGAGTCGGGCGACGAGCCAGAGGAGCAGCGGCGGCAGGATCACGTGAAAGAGCGACAGCCCGCGCATGAAGCGAGAGCGTTTCGAGTCGAACATGTAGTCGGTGAGATTCGTGAGGCGCTTGCCCGTGACCAGCTGCACGAGGAAGCTCACGTTCCAGAATATCTCTGGCAGGAGAACGCCGACCGCCATGGTGCTCGCGAGCAAGCGGTTTTCCAACCAGAGCGCGAGGCAGGTGGCCAGCAGCGCGATGTCGGAGAACCAGAGAAAATTGAGAGGACCGGCGTCGGCCTTTCGCCAATAGGCCGGGACGAGAACGCACAAGAACAGTGTGTACGCGACCTTGAGCCAGAGCGGGATCATGGTGTGCCATCGGAAGGCATGATGTCATGAGCGCCGAATCGACTTCACCAGCTTGGGAACGAACGACAGCCCGAGGAGCACGGTGGGGATTGCGATCGAGAGCCAGACCGCGCTTCTGTCGTGGCCACTGACTCCCGCGACGAACCGGTCACCGACGAACGTCGCCACGAGCGTGCCCGGAACGATGCCGATCGCCGTGCCCGTGAAGAACGCGAGCGGTGACAGCTCGAACGATCCCGCGGCATAGGTCACGACCGCGAACGGAAGCATCGGCGTGAGCTGCATGCGGAAGACGGTGAGGGCGGCATGCCGGCCCGATTTCAGCGCGCGCAGCTTGTCGCGATGCGGGCCGATCAAACGGCGAGCGGTTTTCGCCATCAGACCGCGCGCGAGGTAGTAGGCGGCCACCGCACCGATCATCGTAGCGATCCAGACGTAGATCGAACCGCGAACGACGCCGAACACCGCGCCCGCCGCGTACGTGAGCATCGTCATCGGCAGGGCGATCGCGGTGAGAGCCGCGTACACGACGATGAAGATCGGCGCGAGCCATTGACGCCCCGCGACGCGCTCGGCTTCGGCGACGACCTGATCAGCGCCGCGTGATCTGAAGAAGCCAAGCTTCCAGGCCGCGAGCGCGAACAGTGCGAGGACGACAAGCGGCGCGAGCAGGCGGAGCCAGTCAGTGTGCCGTTCACGTTTCATCGTCGACCCATTCGGTGGACCTCTTTCGATGTGCTCGGCTGGAAAGACTGACCCGGCCAGAGTGAGCGGATCATGTGCCAGACGGCCCGCCGCAACGCCTGACTCCGCCGGCGGAACGCGGGAAACGCGGTCTGTGGCGGCGTGTGACTTGCCGCGTTGGTCGCTGAACCAGTGACTCGGGAGGACCAATGACAAACCGCATTCAGAGTCGAACGATCGCCGTCATGGCGACCGTCGTCGCGGCGGCCGCGTGCACCCAACCCGCTCGGATCGAGACCTCGTCCGGCGGCGAGGTGGTGTCCGCTGCGCCGGCGAGCGCGAACAGCCTGCCGGCCGGAACCACGATGACGGCCAGGCTCGAGCAATCGCTCGGCACGAAGTCGAACAAGGTGGGCGACCAGTTCACGGCGACGACCACCGAGGCCGTCGTGGCGCAGAATGGCCAGACGGTCGTTCCCGCCGGCGCAAAGGTATACGGGCACGTGACAGGGCTTCACAGCCCGACGGTGACCGGCGAGCAGGCGGTCATCCGTCTCGACTTCGACAGCCTCGCGTTCTCGGGACGTCGCTACCCGTTCAAGGCGAGCATCAACTCCGTTGCCGTCGCAGGGCAGACGACAGGCTCCACCAGTACCACCGTCAAGTCGGCGGGCGTGGGAGCCGCGGCGGGTGCGGTGCTCGGGGCCGTGCTCAGTGGCGGAGAGCTCGACAAGATCATCACCGGCGGACTGCTCGGCGCGGCGGCGGGAACGGTGATCTCGCTCGGCCGCGGCGATGTCGAGTCAGTGCTGCCAGCGGGATCGACCTTGACGGTGCGATCGACCGAGGCCGTCGCGCTTCGATGAGGGGAAGCACGGATGATGCAGCGGCCGATGCCGCGCGGTCGTTGCGCGTCCCGAGGTGAGCTGAACTGCACGAGTGAGGTGTGACATGCAGAACGAAGCATTGGCGAACGCAGCGTCCAGCACGGGCGGGAATGAGGCCACGCGCGGAGCGCGCGCGCCCACATCACACGCACCGGCACTACCTGCGCCGGCGCCACGCAATGCTCTCCTCGCGCAGCTCGCCGCCGTCGGGCTGGGGGCGGCGGCGATGTACTTGCTCGACCCAGTGCGCGGCCGGCGACGTCGGCACCTGATGCGCGACAAGCTCGTGCACGCCGCGAAGGAGACCGGCGATGCGATGGGGACGACGAGCCGAGATCTCTCGAACAGGGCAGCCGGGTTGGCCGCCGTGGCGCGCCGGCGGCTTCGCGCCGACGACGTGGACGATGCCGTTCTGATCGACCGGGTGCGCGCCGCGCTCGGGCGTGCAGCGTCACACCCGAGCGCAATCGACGTGAACGCAGAGGAGGGCCGAGTCGCCCTGCGCGGTCCGGTTCTCGCGCGCGAGGCGGACGACGTCGTCGCGACGGTCGAGCGAGTGCGGGGCGTGAAGGAGGTCGTCGATCAGCTGGAGCGCCACGAAACCGCGGGCGACGTACCTGCATTGCAGGGGGAGAGCCAGCCGGCGAGCTCCAGGTTCGAGCTCCTGCAGGAGAACTGGACACCGGCTGCACGTCTCGTCGCCGGCGTGACGGGTGGCGCCCTGGCGGCGACATGCCTCCGAACCGAGGAACGTCGGAAGCCGCTCAGCGCGGCGATCGGGCTCGCCGGAGCAGCGCTCGCCGTGCGAAGTGCCACGAACCTGCCGTTCGACCGGCTGCTCGGCGTCGGTGCGGGCCAGCGCGTGATCACGGTGAGAAAGTCCATCACCATCGAGGCGCCGATCTACGACGTGTTCACCTGGCTGGTCGCATGGGAGCGCTGGCCACGCTGGATGTCGCACGTACGCGAGGTGAGATCCTACGGCGGGTCCGGGACGGTCGGCGAGCGGACGCACTGGCTGCTCGACGGTCCCGCCGGGACGACAGTCGAATGGGACGCCGAGACGACGCGATTCGTTCCGCCGGCGCTCATCGCGTGGCGGACCGTCGAGGGGTCACCCGTCGCGCACGCAGGCACGATCCGGCTCGCGCGCACCAAGACGGGCGCCACGCGGGTCGACGTGATGGTCAGCTACACCCCGATCGCGGGCGCCGCGGGCCATGCGGTGGCGACGCTCTTCCGACGCGATCCGAAGCATCAGCTCGAGGATGACCTGGTCAGGCTCAAGACGACGATCGAGACCGGTCGGCCGCCGCGGGACGCCGCGGTTCGCGACGGGCTGACAGAGGCCGACGCGATCACGCGGTGACATCCGCGTGAGCCATGACCACCAACATGTGAGGTCGCCATGCCACTCTCATTGAGCTCCCCAGCGTTTCCCAATCAGGGCGAGATCCCCGAGGTCCACAGCTGCGACGGCGCCAACACGCACCCGCCGCTCGCGTGGAGCGGAGTGCCGGCCGGTACCCGCAGCCTGGCGTTGATCGTCGACGACCCGGACGCGCCGGATCCGCGTGCCCCCACCCACACGCACGTACACTGGGTGCTCTTCGACATCCCGCCCTCCGTCGTCGGGCTGCCGGCGGGCGAGGGGATTCCGACCGGCGCGCGCGAAGGGTTGAACAGCTGGAAGCAGCGCGGCTACGGCGGGCCGTGTCCACCTACGGGAAGACACCGGTACTTCTTCAAGCTGTACGCGCTCGATACCACCCTCGGTGATCTCGACGCGGCGACGAAGGACCGCGTAGAGCGGGAGATGCGCGACCACGTGCTCGAGCAGGCGGAGCTCGTCGGAACGTACGAGCGCGTGACGGCGGGTCGGACGTGATCGGCCGCGAGTCGCCCCGAACTACTTCATCGCGATCACGTGCTCCACCAACTGATCGACGGCGATCTCGGTGCCCCGGTAGAAGCCCGACGCCTTGTTCTGCTCGAGGTCCGCTTCATTCCGGTGCAGCGCCGTGAAGACGTAGCGCGTGCCGGTTCCCTCGGCTTCCATCGTCACGATGGCCGTGATCGGAATGTCGTCGAAGACGGCCGGACGATAGCCGGGGAACAACATCGAGGTCCAGACGAGTCGCTCCAGCGGAACAACGTCGAGGAAACAGCCGAGGTTGGGAACCTCCGGCCCGTCTGCCACGGCAATGTCGATGCTGAAGATGCCGCCCGGTCGCACGTCCATCTCGGCGCGCGCCACACGCCCCCACGCCCTGGGCATGTACCACTCCTTGAGATGCTCCGGCTTCGTCAACGCGTCCCAGACGAGCCGCGCCGGAGCGTCGATGAACCGCTCGATGGCGAAATCGAGCTTCGGATCGAATGTGAATTGCCTCGTCGCGATCATGATTCCTTCTCCTTGAGTTGTTTGACGTAGTGGTCGAACCGGTCCAGTCGCGCTTCCCACAACCGACGACGCGCAGTCAGCCAGTCTTCGACGACCTTGAACCGCTCGGGTGCGAGCTCGTACGTCCGCACGCGTCCGCGCTTCTTCGACCTCACCAGTCGGCTCTGTTCGAGCACCGAGAGGTGCTGGACGAACGAGGGGAGTTGCATGTCGAACGGTGCCGCCAGTTCGCTGACGGTGGCTGGTCCGACCGACAGTCGCTCCAGGACCTTCCGCCGAGTCGGGTTGGACAAGGCGTGAAACACGTCGTCAGCGACGGCGGATTGAACCATTGCAACACCAGTCGATTGATTGGCTACCCGATTGGACCGAGAGAGTATATCCGCGGATGATACTAAGGTCAAGCCCTAAGTATTGTCTTTTGCCGATGCGCGGGACGTTCGCCCAGTACACGAGCGGCCACCACGGCTTCGTCGCGAAGGAGCGACCCGACTGCAAGCGCGCGCACGCTGCAGTGTCGGCGGCGTGCGCTTCCGGACGTGTTTACGACTGGTTGCGGGGTGAACAGAGACGGGTCCACGGCGGCGGCGCTCGCCGGTGTTCTCTGCTCATCGCGCTGTCGTTCCCGATGACGGCCCGCCTTCCGTCGCCTGCTGCTGCATCGCCGCCATCCCCATCATCCCTCCGAGCCCCATCTCCTGCACCGCGCTGCTCGGCACGATCATCAGCGCGCCCTTCTGCTTGATCCCCTCGAAGAGGATGTTCATCGCGCGCAGTTGCAGCGCCGTGGGATTTTTCTGATAGACGTGCGACGCCTCCTCGAACAGCGTCGCGATCTCCACCTCGGCCTCGCCGAGGATGATGCGCGCACGCTTCTCGCGCGTGGCCTGGGCCTCGCGCGACATGGCGTCCTGAAGGTTGGCGGGGATGATGATGTCGCGCATCTCCACCGCCTGCACGGCGACGCCCCACGGCATGCAGCGCGCGTCGATGAGCTCCTGGAGCTCGCCCTCGATCCGCTCGCGCCCGTGCAGCAGCTCGGCGAGCGAGGTGCGGCCGATGATGTCACGCAACGCGGTCTGCGCGGCCCAGCTCACCGCCTGCGGGTAATTCTGTACTTCGAGCGCGGCACGCTCGGCGTCGTGCACCATCCAGAAGAGCACGGCATCGACGTTCACCGGCACCGTGTCGGAGGTGAGGGTCTCCTCCGCGGCGAATGCGGTGGTGATCACGCGCTGATCGACCCACGCGGTCACGCTGTCGACGAAGGGGATTCGCCAGAACAGGCCGGGTCCACGCAGCCCGATGAACCGTCCCAGGCGCAGCACGACGGCGCGCTCCCACTGCTGGGCCACCTGCGGCGCCATTCCCAGCAGCAGTCCGAGCACGGCCGCGCCGACGATCGAGGCGATGCTCCCGGCGAGAAGCAGACCGAGCCCACCGACCGCGGTGAGGCCGAGCATCACCAGCACGGAGAGAAAGTTCACCCGCGTGCCGCTCGGCACGACCTGGTTCGACATCGGTACGGGAAGCATCACCATGGGGCACCTCCTTCGCTCATGCGATGCTACACGCGTGCCAGGGGTCCACAAGTCCTCCGCGATCGCCGCCGGCGTGATCGTCGCGGAACGCCAGGGGCAGATGAACATCGCTGACGCGATCGAGATGATTCGTGATGCCGTCGGCGTCAGCGCCGGCGCTTGGGCCGACCTCGGCGCGGGAACCGGCACCTTCACGCGAGCGTTGACACGGTTGCTGGGAGCGGGAAGCACCGTGTATGCGGTCGACGGCAATGCGAGGGCCGTGCGCGCACTTCGCGAGCTCTCGTCGTCGAGCTCGGGCAACGTGCTTGTGACCGCGGTGAACGCCGACTTCACGCGACCGCTCGAGTTGCCAGGATTGGTGCGCGGACGCGCGCAGCTCGACGGTATCCTGCTGGCCAACGCTCTGCACTTCGTCCGCGACGCCGAGCGCGTGCTGTCCGGATTGGTGAAGCAGCTGCGTCCCGGGGGACGCATGATCGTAGTCGAGTACGACCGGCGCGAAGCAAGCCAGTGGGTGCCCTACCCAATCCCCGCGTCGCGCTGGCCGCAACTCGCGGAGTCGGCGGGGCTCACGGACCCGACGATCACGGCGACCAGACCGTCGTCGTACTCGGGAATTCTCTACACCGGGGCGGCGACGAGGTAGCGCGGCCTTCCATGCGGGCCGGCGGAGGGCGACAATTCTGCATGAAGATCGAGCGAGTCGTGCGCGCGGGCATGCTCGCCGCGGCTGAGCAGCGGCGTCGTGTCAGCCTGATCGGCCGAGCGGCCGGCGTGCGTGAACGTCGGTGCCGCGCCCGACCAGTCGCTGTAGCAGTCCACTCCGAGGCAGCGCGAACCAGAACAGCGTGAAGACACCGAGTAGCCCGATGGCGACGATACTCGCACCCGCTCGCGACGCCAGGACGATGCGCGCCACGAGATAGAGATCCAGACAGATGGCAAAGGCGAGCAGAGGCATGCTCGATCGCAGGAGGTGCGACGACAGCTCGATGAAGCCTTCGGTGATCCCCTCCCGCTGCGTCTGTCGATGCAGAGCGGCGGGGGCCATGACGAGCGCGATAGCGATCACGATCGAGGCGATCGCGACGAGATGCATCCACTGCTCACTCCGCACGAGCGCGGAGGCGAAGCGGTCGCTGAAGACGGCGATGAGCTGGAAGCCGAACAACGCCTGAATGCCGGGCAGCACCATGCGGCACTCGTCGAGAAGACGGGAGGCAGCCGAATCCAACGACATCGCGTCGTCCTGTTCGCGACGAGCATTCGCGGTGTCCATGCTCATCCGTAAGTGCAGAAAGCACACCCAGCGGCCTGAATGCTTTAGGTTTCGCGATGCGAGAGGCGCCAGAACACGCGCGAAACTGAACCAGTCAGCTACGTCCAACGGTCATTGCTCAATCCGCTCGCTCATCTAGCCGCCGCATCACTGCTGACCAGCAGCGTTGCGATCGCTCAGACCACGGCGCTCGTCGGCGGGACCGTGATCGACGGTACGGGAAACCCGGGCATCCCGAACGCTGTCGTCCTCGTGACGCGCGACCGCCTGGCCTGCGTCGGAACCGTGGCTCAGTGCCCGGTGCCATCCGGGGCGACGCGCGTGGATGTCACCGGACGCTTCCTGACTCCAGGCCTCGTGGACGCACACGTCCACTTCAGTCAGACCGGTTGGCTGGACGGACGCCCCGACGCCATCGACGTGCCCGCGTTGTATCCGTATCCCGAGACGGCGCGCGCTTTGCGCGCAAACCCGATGCGCTGGTATCGGTCCTATCTCTGCAGCGGCGTCACGGCAGTCTACGATGTCGGCGGTCATCCGTGGACGACGGCGCTGTCGGCGCGAGCCGAACGCGACTCGATGGCGCCGCACGTGCGCGCCGCCGGGCCCTTGCTCACGCACGCGACGCACGCCGCCCTCCGCGTCGACGATGAGATCTACACCTTCCTGCCGATGGCTACGTCGGCCGATGTGCGCGCCAGCGTTGCCACGCTCCAGGCGATGGGCGCGTCGGCGGTGAAGGTGTGGTACCTCGCGCCCGCAGCCGCGCAGCAAAGCGATCTCGATGCGCGATTGTCGGAGGTCGGTGCGGCGGCGCGAGCGGCGGGGCTGGATCTGATCGTTCACGCGACGGAGCTGCGCGGGGCGAAGGCCGCGCTCAGGGCAGGCGCCGTCATGCTCGTGCACAGCGTCGAGGACGAGCCGGCGGACGACGAGTTCCTCAGCCTGTTGCAGACGACGCGCGCCATCTATGCACCGACGCTGGTCGTGGGGCGTAATGCCGTGCACGCCTTCGCGTCGGTCGTCCTCGGCACGCGCTATCCGATCGACGATCCTGGCCGCTGCGTGGATTCGACCACCGTCGCCAGAACTGCTGCCGTGGCGCCGCTGCGGTTGCTCATCAATGACTTCACGCGCGCGTCCGAGCGGGTCCTTCATGAGCTCGACGATGCCGACGTGCGAGGCGCGGTGATGACGGACAATCTCCGGCGCGTGTACGCGGCCGGGGCCCCGATCGCGGTCGGGACCGACGCCGGCAACCCGCTCGTGTTCCACGGCCCTTCGATCTTCAGCGAGCTGGAAGCGATGCAGGCGGCGGGGCTATCCGCGGCGGACATCGTCGTGATGGCGACGCGAAACGGTGCTCAGGCGATGGGGCGCCTGAACGACTTCGGGACGCTCGAAGCCGGCAAGCTCGCGGATCTGTTGGTCCTCGCCGAGGATCCGCGCGCCGATGTGCGGGCATTCCGATCGCTGACGCACGTCATGCGTGGCGGACGGCTCTACGAGCAGGCGGCGTTGGCGCAACGAAGATAGCGCACGGGTTCTTAACATTGCGTTCCTGCACTCGTCACCTTCGAGGGCGGCAGCGACGGCCCGCGCGCCTACTGTCTGCGCCCGCGCTCGAGAACGGCGTCAACGGCGAAGGGACGACGATGCAAAGAAGCCACCGAAGTCGTGTTCTCAGTGGAGGTCTGCTCACTCTGCTGGCCGCCGCCTGCGGTGGTGGCACGGGGATCACGGATAGTGGTGCCGACATCCAGCCCGGCGGCGACACCCTCGGTCTCCCGCTGACACAGCTCGGCACCCGTACGTATCTGGGCTTCGGCGGCGGTCTGTACGAAGACGGAAACAACGTCCCGCCACCGGATCACGCCGCTGTGGGCGGGACGCGTGCGCGCACTATCCGGCCTCGAGACGCAAATGGAAGCCCGGCTCCCGACGGAAAGATCGTCATGCTGTCGATCGGCATGTCGAATACATCGCAGGAGTTCTGCGGTGTGGACGTCACGGTGAACTGCGTGACGGGATCGTTCATTCAGCGGGCGATCACCGATCGAGCCGTCAACAACGCGACGCTGGTTCTCGTGAACGGTGCGCAGGGTGGGATGGATGCCGGGGAATGGACATCAGCGTCAGCGCGACCCTTCGACGTCGTGCGCGACGAACGATTGACGAGAATGGGTGTCACCGAGAGGCAGGTGCAGGTGATCTGGCTGTTGCAGGCGACGAAACGACCCACGGTCTCATTGCCCGCCGCCAACGCTGACGCCTTCATGTTGCAGACGAACCTCGGCCAGATCGTGCGCGCGCTGCGTGTCCGCTATCCGAATCTGCAGCAGGTGTATGTCTCCAATCGCATCTACGGCGGCTACGCGACCACGGCCGAGAACCCGGAACCATTCGCCTACGAGACTGGCTTTGCCGTGAAATGGCTGATCCAGGCGCAGATTCGTCAGATGCGGAACGGTGGCCAGATCGTGGACGCGCGCGCCGGCGATCTGAACTACGACTCGGCAGCGCCGTGGCTCGCGTGGGGACCGGACCTCTGGGCGAACGGCTCTAAACCGCGCTGGGACGGGCTCACGTGGCAACCCGGGGATTTCAAGAGCGACGGCACCCATCCCTCCGTCGAGTCGGGCGTACCGAAGGTGGGAGGGCTACTCCTCGACTTCTTTCACACATCGCCGACGGCGCGCTGCTGGTTTCTGGCGGGGGAACGCTGCTCCTGATCGAGGCGGAGCTGAGCGCAAGCGTTGGGGCACGATCGTCTCCTTCTCGCACGGTAGCTTCTGCGGCATACGGTAGGGCGTCACGGCACAGCCACTGGGAAGTATGGCGCGCTTCGTTCCTGTCGCCGCGTCCTTCACGAAGAGG
This sequence comes from Gemmatimonadaceae bacterium, assembly GCA_045804245.1. GTDB lineage: Bacteria > Gemmatimonadota > Gemmatimonadetes > Gemmatimonadales > Gemmatimonadaceae > AG11. The sequence goes on from JBJMNN010000254.1 coordinate 14,197, forward strand.
ATGCCAAGCGAGTCGTATAGGATCGATTTGCTGTCGGGCGACCAGACGGGAAGCGACAACGCGCGTGAGCTGGAC
>JBJMNN010000255.1:0-16497 GCA_045804245.1 Gemmatimonadaceae bacterium
ATCGGGCGCCCCGCCCGCGCCGGCCGCCACGATCCGCCAGGTCCTCTCGGGCCCGGTCGAGGCGTCCAACACGTCCCGCGACGAGCACGCCGGCCACGACGACGCCACCCCGACCGAGAGCGCGGCGGTGGTCGAGCCGCAGTTCCGTATCCACCTGTTCGCCGATGTGAAGTTCTCGGCCATCGACTCGACGGGCGCGAGGAACGGCTTCGCCCTCGGCCAGTTCGACCTGTTCGGGCAATCGCAGCTGTCCGACCGCCTAAGCGTCCTCACCGAGGCCACCCTCACGGCGCTGCCGCGCAACACCTACAGCGCTCGCCTCGAGCGGATCCTCGTCACCTACTGGGCGAGCGACCGCTTCGCCGCCTCGGCCGGCCGGTACCACGCGAGCATCGGGTACTACAACACGGCGTATCACCACGGCAGCTGGTTCCAGACGGCGGTCGGGCGCCCGCTGGTGTTCGCGATCGACGGCGACATCGGCCTGCTCCCCATTCACACGCTCGGCGTGTCGGCCACGGGCGACATCCCGTCGGGGGGGCTGGGGCTCCGGTACGTGGCGGAACTGGGGAGTGGGCGCGCCGGCCAATCGTCCGCCGCGACGCCGCCGCAGCCCGGTCTCGCCGACAACAACACCCCGTCGGTGAACCTGGCGCTCGTCACGCGGCCGGCGCGCTGGGACGGCCTGCAGATGGGCGTCTCGCTCTATCGCGACCGGCTGACCCTCCAGGACACGTCGAAGGCGCCGATCGACGAGCTCGTGGGCGCCGCGCACGCCCTCTACAAGACCGACGACGTCGAGCTGCTCGGCGAGTGGGTCGCGATCCGTCACCACTCGCGCGCCGGCGGCGATCCGAACGAGTCCCGCGGCTGGTACGCGCAGGCGTCGCGCCGGTTCCGCGCGGTCCGCCCGTACGTGCGCTACGACTACGTCGACGTCCCCAGGTCCAACCAGCTGTTCGGCTTCCTCGGCCGCCGCAGCGGTCCGACGGGCGGCGTGCGCTGGGACTTCGATGCGCTGGCCGCGTTCAAGATCCAGGCGAGCCACCTGCAACAGACGACGCGGCCGACGATGAATCGCGTCGATGCCCAAGTGTCGTTCATGTTCTGATGCGGCGCCCCAAGATGCCTCGATTCCGTTTGGCCTTCGGCGCGCTCCTGGCGTCGCTGCTCGGCGTCGCGCCGAGCACCGCGCACGCGCAGGACAGCGAGCCGCTCGCCATCGTCGTCAATCGGAGCAACCCGCTCGCCGAGATCTCGTTCGTCGACCTGCGTCGCGTGTTCCGCGGCCAGCGGAGCCGGTGGTCGAACGGTCGGCGCGTCACGCTGGTGATGCGCGACCCGGGCACCCGCGAGCGCGAGGCGATCCTGCAGTCACTCTACGGCGTCGCCGAAGACGACTACCGCCGAACGTACATGCAGGCGGTCTTCTCGGGCGAGACGACCGACGCCCCGAAGACCCTCGCCTCCACGAACGGCGTGCTGCGCTTCGTCTTCAACGTGCCCGGCGCCATCGGCTACGTCCGCGCACGCGACGTCGACGCGAGCGTCAAGACGCTTCGCGTCGACGGCCGACTGCCGGGCGAGCCGGGCTACCGCCTCGCGGTGAGCGCGCAATGATGACGCGCCTGCGCGCGCTCGTACGGCGGCGGAGCACCACATTGCTCCTCATCGGCTACGCGCTCGTCAGCGTCGCCACCGGGGCGTTCAGCCTGCTGCAGCTGCGCAGCGCGGCGCGCGAGTCACACCAGCTGTACGACGGTCTCGTCGGCGGACTCGATCTGCTCGCCGGCCTGCAGTTCGACGTGCAGGAGGCCCGCCGGCGCATGCTCTACGCGCTGACCACGGCGGATCCGAACCTGCAGGTCCAGTACGTCGACGAGTCGCGTGCTGCGGACGAGCGCGTGGCGCAGCGCATGGCCCAGCACATGGCGCGCCTCGACCGCCCCGGGGAGATCGCCGCAGCGAGACGGTTCCAGGTCGACTGGGCCAGGTACCTGCGCATCCGCGACGAGGTGATCGCCTCGATCCTCGAGGGGCAGACGGAGGTCGCGATCGCCAACGACCTCGAGTCCGGCACGGCGACGTTCGACCGCGCCCGCGCCGATCTCCTCGCGATGCAGGATCGGTACAAGGCGGACGCGGAGGTGCGTCGCCAGGATGCCGAAGAGGCGGCCGATCAGTCGTTCGAGCTCGTGATCGTCGTGCTCCTGCTCTCGCAGCTCATCGTGCTCTTCGGATTGCGCGCCGTGCAGGCCGGCGAGCTGCTCGAGCGCGAGCGGCGCTCGCAGGCGCGGCTGTCCGAGATCATCGAATCGATCGACGAGGGGATGCTCGTCCTCGGGCGCGACGGGCGCGTGATGCTCTGGAACACGGCCGCCGAGCGCCTCTCCCGCCGTCCGCGCGCCGCGGCGCTCGGCCAGAATCTCGCCGAGGCGTGGCCGCAGCTCGCGCGCACCGCGCTGGGCGCCACGCTCGCCACCTCGCTCGCCGACCGCGGAGTGCGCGCGACGCGACTCGCCGTGCATCTCGCGGACGTGGACGGCGAGCGCGTGCTGGACGTCCGCACCTTCCCGTTCGAGGACGGGATCACGCTGTTCTTCACCGACCAGACGAACCTCACGCGCCGCACCGAGGATCTCTCGCGCACCGCCTCGCTGCTCGGCGCAACGCTCGAGTCCACCGCCGACGGCATCCTTGCCGCCGACGGCATGGGCCACATAACGCTGTTCAACCGCCGCTTCGTCGAGCTGTGGCGCATCCCGAAGGACATCGCCGAGTCGCGCGACGACGACCGCGCCCTCGCGCACATGGTGAGGCAGCTCCGCGATCCCGAGGCGTTCCTGCGCAAGGTGCACGAGCTCTACGCGTCGCCCGAGGCGGAGAGCTTCGACGAGCTGGAGTTCAACGACGGACGCGTGTTCGAGCGCTACTCGGTGCCGCAGCGGATGGACGGCGGCAGCGCCGGCCGCGTGTGGAGCTTCCGCGACGTGACGCAGCGCAAGGCGGCCGAGCGCCAGCTCCTGCACGATGCCTTTCACGACGCGCTCACCTTCCTGCCGAACCGGTCGCGGTTCACGGAGATGTTGCGCCGGTCGATCGGCCGCGCGCGCCTCGACGAGACGTACTCGTTCGCCATGCTCTTCCTCGACCTCGACCGCTTCAAGGTCGTGAACGATTCGCTCGGCCACGCCGTCGGCGACCAGCTGCTCGTCGCGGTGGCGCGCCGGCTCGAGCAGTGCGTCCGCCCCGGCGACACCGTCGCGCGGCTCGGCGGCGACGAGTTCACGGTGCTGATCGACAACACGTCGAACGTGAACGACGCGACGCGCGTCGCCGAGCGCATCATGATCGAGCTGCAACGCCCATTCTATCTGCAGGGCCAGGACGTCTTCGTCAGCGCGAGCATCGGCATCGCGCTGTCGAGCACGGGCTATCATGTGCCCGACGACCTGCTGCGCGACGCGGACCTCGCGATGTACCGCGCGAAGGCGAACGGCAAGTCGCGCTACGAGGTGTTCGATCAGAAGATGCACGCGCACGCGGTGGCGCTGCTGCAGCTCGAGACGGACCTCCGTCTGGCGATCGAGCGCGAGGAGTTCCGCATCCTCTACCAGCCGGTCATCTCGCTGCGCTCGGGGCGGATCGCCGGCGTGGAGGCGCTCGTGCGGTGGGCGCATCCGCAGCGCGGCCTCGTTTCACCGGACGACTTCCTCACGGTGGCCGAGGAGACGGGGCTCGTCGTGCCGATGGGCAATCTCGTGCTCCGCGAGGCGTGCATGCGGATGGCGGAGTGGCGGCGTGAGAATCCGGTCGCCGGCGACGTGACGATCAGCGTGAACCTCTCGGCGCGTCAGTTCTCGCACCCCGACCTGGTCGCCCGCGTGACCGAGGCGCTGCAGGTGAGCGGGCTGCCGCCGCAGTGCCTTCGCCTCGAGTTCACCGAGAGCGTGCTGATCGAGCGCGAGGGGCCGGTCATCGACACGTTCGCCAACCTCCATGCGCTCGGCATCCGCCTCGACCTCGACGATTTCGGCACCGGCTACTCGTCGCTCGGGTACCTGCACCGGTTCGACCTCGACGGGCTCAAGATCGATCGCTCGTTCGTGTCGAACATCGGACCCGATGGCGAAGGCTCGGAGATCGTGCGCACGATCGTGGCGCTCGCGAACAACCTCGGCATGGAGGTCATCGCCGAGGGTGTGGAGACGCCGGGCCAGGTCGGTGTGCTGCAAGGCGTCGGGTGCGACCTCGTGCAGGGCTACCTGTTCGGCGGCGGGCTCAACGCCGACGAGATGGCGGAGCGCTTCTCGGCTGACGTGCTGGTCTAGGCGCCTCGACCGGCGCGAGCACGACTCCGTCGGCGCGGCGCGCGACGACGCGTAGCCCGGGCACCCGCACCATCGAGTCGACGGGTAGGTACTCGATTCCCGGCCAGGTAAACTCGAGGATCCGGCCGCCACGATGCCGAAGCGAGTCGACGAACTCCCCCATCCGCGCGGCCTCGGCGAGCCGCGGCACGTCGCGCGCCGGCCGTCGCAGGTAGAAGTACGACATCACCGGCCAGTTGGTGTAGAGCGGATACGCGGCGCCTTCCGTCCGCGCCCAGTCGATCAGATCGCTGTGCTGCCACTGATCGCTCGCGAAGTCGGAGCCGTGCTCGAGCACCCAACTCGCTTCGTTGTAGGTGTGCGAGGCGGCCGCCGCCCACCAGCCGAGCAGCGCGCCGACGATGGCGATCTTCGGCAGCTCGCTCGCTGTGGTCCGCCACCACAGCGCGATCCCGGTCGCCGCGACGGTGGCGCCGAGCAGCATCACCGGCGCGAGGATCCGTTCGTCGAACGGGATGTTGGGGTCGGCGACGAGACGTGACGCGATCAGGACACCGACGTACGACGCGATGAGGAGTCCGGCCGCCGCGAGCACGCGTACTCCTTCCGGGCGCTCTCCGCTCGATTCCTTTCCGTCGGGATCGGAGTGCGCGCGATACAGGCGCCACACGGCGGCCGCCGCGATCAGCACGATGACGAATCCCGCCGCGAGCGCCGCACCGTGCTGGTGCGGCAGTTTCTCGTTCCACTCGTCGGGGTTGGGGACGAGCCACCAGGTGAGCGTCGCCGCACCCTGCTCGAGCGCGGGGCGGAAGTTGCCGTAGAGCGCGACCTTGCGGATCGGCTCCGCGCCGCGTAGCCGCTCGGTGCGCACGAACCAGAGCCCCTGCAGCACGATCGTCGGCAGCAGCGCGAGCGCGACACGTCGAAGTCGCGTGGCGAGCGTGCCGCGGCGTGCGATGCTCCACAGCGCCACCGCGCCGACGACGGAGATCCCGGCGTAGCGGGTCAGTGTCGCGAGCGCGGCGGCGAGGCCCGCGAGCCACGGTTGATTCGGACGACGCACCATGGCGACCAGCGCGAGCACGAGCAGCGCGAGGAACAGCGGCTCGCTGAGCACCGACACGTGCACCTCGTGCATCGACGACATCGAGAAGAGCGCCGTGGCGAGGAGCACGCCGGCGACCGGCGCCGCGGCCTCGCTCACCAGCAGGACCAGCGTGCTGACGATGACGAACGCGGACACCGCCTGCACGAGCCGCGCGCCCTGCATGGGGTCCATGCCGAGCCGCACGGGCACGGCGAGCGCCGTGGCGAAACCCGGCGGAAAGTGCGCGAGCGCGGCAGTGCTGTCGGAGCTCCACCATCGCGCCGTCGGCGTGCGGAACTCGCCGTGATGCGCGAACGATTGCGCGCTCCCCATGTACGCGAGCGCGTCCGGGTCGAGCCCGGGCGCGGGGGGATCGGTGATCTGAAGCACCAGCGCGAACGCGACGATGCCCATCAGCACCGGCGCGAGCCAGCGCGCGATCACGCCGAGCGCGGACGTGCGTGCGTCAGGCGAGACGTCCGTGGTGTCGGTCCGAGTCGAGGGCACGGGGAGCGACGAGGAACCCGCGCACCGCGCAACGCGATGATCCGCCCGCGCTACGTGGGCTCTCCGGCCGCCTGATGCGCGCCGCGGATCGCCGCCCGAAGCTCCTCGGCGCTCACCGGCTTCGACAGGTACGACGTCGCGCCCAGCGTCTCGGCCAGTCCGCGCTCGTCTGCCGTCGTCACGATGACGACCGGGATGCCTGCCAGCTCCAGCTTCGTCGTGATCGCCGTGAGCACCGCCCAGCCGTCCTGATCGGGCAGGAGCACGTCGAGCAGGATGACATCGGGGTGCTGCTCGGTCGCGAGCCGCAGCCCCTCCTGCCCCGTCGCGGCGTAGAGCATGTCGACGCCGTCCCTCGCCAGCATGCGCTGCACCAGCTCGCGCGTCGTGGCGTCGTTGTCGATGAGGAGGACGCGGGTCGACGCCACGACCGGGATCGGCACGCTCGGGCGCGACACGCGGTAGATCCCGGTCTGCCGTTGCAGCTTCGGCTCGCTCACCTCGGCCGGAATCCGCACCGTGAAGATGCTCCCCATCCCCGGCTCGCTCACCACGCTAATCGTGCCGTTCATCAGCCGAGAGAGCCGCTGCGAGATGCTGAGGCCGAGCCCCGTGCCGCCGTACTTCCGCGTCGTCGACGGATCAGCCTGCGTGAATGGCTGGAAGAGGCGCGCCAGCTGCTCCGGCGTCATCCCGATCCCGCTGTCGCGTACGGCGAACACGATCCACTCGCGCTGCTTCGACTCCTCGCGTGTGACGGAGAGCGCCACGATTCCCTTCGACGTGAACTTGCTCGCGTTTCCGAGCAGGTTGAGCAGGATCTGGCGCACGCGCGTGAGATCCGCGTGCATCGTCCCGATGTCGTCGTCGATCGTGACCTCGAACGCGTTGCCGTTCTTCTCGACGAGCGGCCGAACCATCGCCGCCACGGCCGAGACGACGTCGCGCACCTCGAACGTCTCGAGCGACATCTCCATCTTCCCCGCCTCGATCTTCGACAGGTCGAGCACGTCGTTGATCAGGCCGAGCAGGTGCTTCCCCGACGAGCGGATCTTGTCGAGGTCGGGGACGAGATCCTGCGCCTGGAGCTCCTCCGCCTCCTCGATGAGGAGATCGCTGTAGCCGATGATCGCGTTCAGCGGCGTGCGCAGCTCGTGGCTCATGTTCGCCAGAAACTGCGACTTCGACGAGTTCGCCGCCTCGGCGGCGTCGCGCGCGAGCTCGAGCTGGTGGGTCCGCTCCTCGAGCAGCACGCTGTTGCGCTGGAGGTCGATGCTCTGCGCCTCCATCTGCTTGGCGACGCGGACCATGCGCTGCGCCTGGCCGTGCGACTGCCAGCTGAACACGATGGTGTAGATGAAGACCATCGCGACGCCGAGCCCCTGAGCGAGGACGTTGCCCCCGAGCGGATCGAAGTGCGCGCCGAACACGAGGGCGCTGGCGAGCATGCCGAACCCGATGCTGAGGGCGCCGAGCACGCCCATGCGCCAACCACCGACACTGATGCAGCCGGAGTAGATGCCGAGCAGCACCGCGGCGGACGGACCGAGATTGAACCAGGACATCGTCACGTAGCACCCGATGACCGCCGAGTCGAGGAGCAGGTTACGATACTCGGCCAGCTTCTGGTTCCCCGCTCGCGACGCGATCGCGAGCGCGATGTACGGCCACGCGAGCACGTGGAAGATCAGCAGCACCCAGAAGAACGGAATCAACCGATCCGGATAGTTCGTGACGACGAGCAGAATGAAGAACAGCGGGTACATCGAGACGCGGACGAAGTAGTCCAGCCGCAGGATCGGATGCAGCCGCTGCCCACGCGGGACGAGCAGCCCCATGATCCCGCGGTGCGTCTCTGCGCGCACCGCCGGCGCGGCCACGCTCTGCGAGCTCACGCGGTTCTCCGCGTCGCCAGCATGGCGACGTCGTCGAACTGCGCCGCGGTGGTCATGTGCGCGCTGAGCGCAGCGTCGATCCGCTCGAGCAGGCTCGCCGCAGCCGTCGCATCCGAGTTGAGCAGTGCCATCAGTCGTTCCTCTCCGAAGGGCCCATCCTCGACGTCGCGCGCGTCCACGACGCCGTCCGTGTAGGCGAACAGTGTCTCGCCGATCGCCAGCCGCTCGCTCGCCACGCCGAACGCGAGGGCCGGCATGAGCCCGAGCGCGGGGCCGGTGGGCTCGAGACGCGCGCGGAGCGTACCGCCGCCATCGAGGATCGCCGGCGGCTCGTGGCCGGCGTTCACGTAGTCGAGCGTCCCCGTCGCCGGGTCGAGCACGGCGACGAACGCCGTGGCGAACATGTTGGCGCGGCCGTGCGTGCGGGCGATGTAGTCGTTCGTCCCCTGCACCGTGGCACGGAGTCCGTCGCGGGCGCTGGCCGCGGCGGAGAACTCCGGCTCGGCGAGCGCGCGCAGCAGGCTGCGGAACAGCGCCATGAACAGCGCCGCGCCGACGCCCTTGCCGCAGACGTCCGCGAGCACGAGCGCCACGCGGCCGCCGGGAAGGGGGAAGGCGTCGTAGAAGTCCCCCGCCACCTGGCGCGCGGGCCGGAAGTGGGCGCGAAGCTCCCATCCCTCCGCGGTCGGCAGGGCATCGGGGAGAAAGCCGAGCTGGATCTCGCGCCCGATCTCGAGCTCGCGCTCCATGCTCTTCGCATACCGCTGCTCCGCGTCGTGCAGCCGCTTCTTCGCCAGCGACGAGCCGACGCGCGCGCGCAGGATCGCGGGATTGAACGGCTTGGGCAGGTGGTCGTCGGCGCCGAGCAGCAGGCAGCGAACGATCGAATCCTCCTCCGTTGCCGCGGTGATCATCACGACCGGAATGTGCTGGAGCGCGGCGTCGTTCTTCATGATCTCGAGCACCTCGTAGCCGGTGAGCTCGGGCATCATGATGTCGAGCAGAACGAGATCGAACGGCTGCGCCGCCAGGCGCTCGAGCGCCGCGCGTCCATGCTCGGCGATGACCACGGTGTGGCCGTCGCGCTGTAGTCGTCGGGACAGGAGATCGCGATTCAGCTCGTTGTCGTCGACGACGAGGATCGTGCCCGCCGGCACGCGCGCCGCCGCGATCTTGTCCGTGACGCTCATCGCACCGTCGATCCCAGGCCCGGCGACGAAGGCTGCGCGTCGGGTTCCGCGAGCAGCTGGCGCAGATACGGCAGCTGTTCCTCCGCCGCCCGCGCGCCGCAGGCGATCACGTGCCCGAACTTGTGCGTGTCGAACAGGTTCACCGGCTCGCCGAACTCCGGTACGATCGGGATGATCTCCGCGTGGTGCGCGAGGTTGTGGAAGGAGTAGTTCGCGCGGAACAGGTTGTTCGTGTAGATGCTGTTGACGTGAAACGCATAGCTCGTCGCCGAGCGGATGCGGCGCGGATATGGACTCTCGAACCCCATCGCGAGGATCACGTCCGCGCCCTCCTTGATCGCCACGTCCACCGGGAGTGGCGCGGAGAGGCAGCCGTCAAGCATGAGCTTTCCGTCCACGGCCCACGGCTCCCAGATGTACGGGATGGCGATGCTCGCCCGCACCGCATCCACGATCTGCCCACGTGAGAGCGTCGCCTGCTGGCCCGTCTCCAGCTCGGTGGCGACGACGTACAGCGGCAGCACCGTGTCGGCGAAGGTCCGGTCGCCGAACCCTTTCCGGAGCGCGTGGAGCAGCGGCTCGCCGTGCACCATGCCGAAGTGTCCGCGGAACCTGAACACCTTCGGCAGGAGCGCGCCCAGCAGGGAAGAGTAGTCGCGCCGCTTCGTCACATCGCGGTTCCACATCGAGAGCGTCATCGCCTCGGTCTCCTCCGCGTCGTAGCCGAGCGCCATCGCCGATGCGTACAGGCTCCCGCCGCTGCAGCCAACGACCATGTCGACCGCGATGCCCTCGCGCTTGAGCACCTTCCAGAGCCCGAGTGCCGCGGCGCACTTCACGCTGCCGGCGCCGATCACCAGCGCGACGCGCTTCCGCGCCGACGTCGTCGGCGCGCTCATGCGGGATAGCTCGCCACGGCGCCGTCGACGTCGGGGTACAGCTTGAGGATGGTGGTGAAGCCGCTCATCTCCAGCACCTTGTGCACCGGCGGCAGCACGCCGGCCAGCCGGAAGTCGCCGCCGGCGGAGCGCGCCTGCTTCACCGTGGCGAGCAGGGCGCGCAGCCCGGCGCTGCTGGTGTAGCTCACCCCGCTCAGGTCCGCGATGAGCCGAGTATTGCCGGCGTCGATCTGCTGCTGCAGCGTCGCCATGAGCGTGTCGGCCGTGAGGCCGTCCACGCTGCCCGTGATGTGCACCACCGTGGTAGGCGCGCGCTGCTCGACGACGATGTCCATGCTGCCTCTTCTCCTGAACGGTCAGTCCGTGGTGGAGAGCCGCTTGACGAGCGTCACGCGGTTTCCGTGGGTGCCACCATGCGTGTGTCGCACCTCGTCCATCAGGTGATGGACGAGGTGCCATCCGAGCCCGCCGATCGCGCGCTGCTCGATCGGCGCGCCGACATCCGGTCCAGCGACGCGCGACGGGTCGAACGGCCGAGCGAGATCCTCGATCGTGACGACGATCTGCCGCGGGTCACTGTGGAAGCGCACCGTCACCGGACCGGTGGGCAGTCCGGCGTAGCCGTGATCGATGACGTTCGTCACCACTTCCTCCACGGCCAGACGCACGTCGAAGAGTACTTCGCGGGACACGCCGGCACGCGCGCAGGCCTGGTCGACGAAGGCGAGCAGGTCGCCCAGATGCTCGCGCCGTGCGTCCCGCACGATCTCGACTTCCGCGCCATGGACCGGGGCATCGCTCACGGCTGCCGCGCGCGCGCCAGCCAGCTCTCCATCTTGCCGAGCAGCCGCGGGAGGTCCACCGGCTTGGTGTCGAAGTCGTCGCACCCCGCCTCGCGCGCCATCCGCTCGTCGCTCGCCATGGCGAGCGCCGTGAGGGCGATGATCGGGATATCGCGAGTCTCGGCTCCAGCCTTGATGCGCCGCGTTGCCTCCCAGCCGTCGATCACCGGAAGGCTCATGTCCATGAGGATGAGGTCCGGAGTGCCCGTGCGCGCGGTGGCGACGGCAGCGGCGCCGTCGGCGGCGGTCAGGACCTCGTAGCCACGGCGGGTGAGGCGGCGCGACAGCATGTCGCGACTGAGCTCGTTGTCCTCGACGAGCAGGATGCGGGACATGAGGCGGGAGGGGATGCGGAGGAGCGGCGATGCTCCGCGAACGTGCTCCCGGTGAGGTGGTTTCGCAAGCCGGGATGGCGCGCCAGATTCTGCGTCGCGATCCGATCGCTGGTCTCCCACCTCCACGATCCCTCCCCTCGTGTCTCTGCATCATCGCGCCACGCGCCGCGTGGCGTCGTGGCTCGCGCTCGCGATCATCGTCGGACCGCTAACGCTCCCGGCGCAGGGCGCGACCTCGGCGACGACGTCGGACGTGTTCCGCCGCTTCGCCGACCGCGTCGTGAAGATCCAGGTCATCGAGTCCGGATCTTCCGCCAAGTCGACCATCGGCTCGGGCTTTCTCGCCAGCGAGAACGGGCACGTCGTCACCAACTACCACGTCATCTCCAGCGTGATCGCCACCCCGGGACGCTATCGCGCCGAAGTGATCGACGCGCGCGGCACCACCCGGTCGGCGAAGGTCCTCGCGATTGATGTGGTGCACGATCTCGCCGTGCTCGACGCGGGCATGCGCGGGATGCCCCATTTCGTGCTCGAGCCGGTCACGCTCGCACAGGGCAACCGCCTCTTCTCCCTCGGTCATCCGCGCGATCTCGGTCTCAGTATCGTCGAGGGCACCCACAACGGCCTGCTGCTGCACACCCTCTACCCGCGCATCCACCTCACCGGCTCGCTCAACCCCGGGATGAGCGGCGGGCCCACGATCGACGACGAGGGCCACGTGGTCGGGGTGAACGTCTCGACGGCAGGGAACCAGATGAGCTTCCTCGTGCCGGTGGACCGGGCCATCGCGCTGCTCGCGCGGGTCGTCGCGCCGGGCGCCCGCCTGGAGACTCCGTCGCTCGCGCAGGTGGGCCGCCAGCTCCGGGAGTATCAGGACGTCTACCTGCGCGACATGTTCGACTCGACGACGACGCGCATCGCGCTCGGTCCGTTCCTCGTCATGACCCAGCCGGCTCCCTTCTTCCGCTGCTGGGCCGACGCATCGCACGAGCACGAGCAGGCGTACGAACGCGTCTGGCACCGGTGCGCCACCGACAACGACATCTATCTCGACGAGGATCAGTCGTCGGGCAGCATGACCGTGGTTCACCAGCTCGTCTCGACGCGGACGCTCAACGCGCCGCGGTTCTACGCGCTGTACTCGCGGCTGTTCGGCGCCGACGATGCGCCGTCGGGCGACGAATCATTCGTCACGAGCTGGGAGTGCCAGACGCGCAACCTGCGTCACGAGCGCACCACCATGCGCACCTCGATCTGCCTGCGCCGCTATCGCAAGCTCGGCGTGCTGTACGACGCGGTCGTCAAGGTCGCGGTGCTCGGCCGGAGCGACGTCGGGCTCGTCTCGACGCTCTCGATGACCGGCGTGACGTTCGACAACGTCGACCGCGTGTCGCGTCGCTATCTCCGGCAGATCGCATGGCGCTGATCCTCGAGATCCGCGACCCGCGCGGCCACACCATCCGCCAGCGTCTCGACGGCCATCCGGTCGTGCTTGGCCGCGGCCTGTCGAACGACGTCATCCTCGACGATGCGTACGTCGACGCGCGCCACGCACGTCTCGAGCGCGACGAGGCTGGCGCATGGTCGATCGTCGACCTCGGTACTGTGAACGGCCTCTACGCCAACGGCGAGCGTGCCGTGGCAGCGACGTCGGTGGGCGCCGGCTCGGAGATCCGGCTCGGCCGCACCCTGCTCCGCTTCCGCGACTCCGACGAGCTCGTTCCCCCCGCGCTCGTGGACGACGAGGCGCCCGCAACGGCGCCGGTCGAGCCTTCCATCGCGCCGTCGGGACCCCCGGCGCCGAACCGGGTGCCGCGGCGCGGAGCGCGGCTGGTGGCCGCGCTGCTCGAGACGACGCGCGGCCAGCTCGCCGTGGTCGGCGCGATGCTCGCCGCGGTCGCGATCAACAGCTGGCTGGGTGACACGTCGCGATCGCCCGGGAGCTCGGTGCTCGGCATCGTGCTGATGGTCGGCACGCTGCTATCGGTGTGGGCGTTGATCTGGGCGGCGGTGACGCGCCGTGCCGATCGCCGGTTCCACTACCTCGGCCATCTCGCCGTCGTCTCCGCGGCGTTGCTCGCCGCCATCGTCGCCGTGGAGGTGAACGAGTGGCTCACCTTTTTCTTTCCCGGTGCCGACGTCATCGCGGTGCTGTACGTAGCGGGCTTCCTTGTCCTCGCGGCGGCGATCGTGGCCGCGCACCTCGGAGTCTCGGGCACCGTGCCGCGGCGGCGGCGCTGGCGGATCGGCTTCATGGTGGCCGGAGCGATTCTCGCGCTCACGGTGTTCGCCGTGCTCGTGAAGGATGAGACCTTCTCCGACGTTCCCAGGTTCGCGTCCGGGCTGAAGCCGCTGTCGGGCGCCGTCATTCCGGCGCGGAGCGTCGACGACTTTAGCGCCGTGATGCAGAAGGCGAAGCGGAAGGCAGACGAGGCGGCGAAGAAGCAGGTCGACCCCTGACGCCGCGCCACCGGGAGTGACGGCGGGATGGATTCACGCCGTCGCGCCGTCTCCCTCTCGACGGATCCCGCTGTCACGCCGTTTGCGCTGAAGGTGAGGGTGGGGTGGGTGATCGGTCGGAGGAACCTCGTCATGTGCCTTCGCATCCGCTGGTCGAGCGTCGTCGTGCGGTCACCGACCCTGCTCGTGATGTTGCTCGGCGCCGCGTGCGGAGTGGGACGTGGTCTGTCCGCCCGGTACGATGATCTGGATCGGACATCGCTGGTGCGCGGAGCCGCGTGCGACCGCTCGGACCAGGACACGACGCACTACCTGCATCTTCCCCTCTACCGTGCCTGCGCGGTGACGATCGCCGCGCGGCGTCTCGCGAACGACCTGCGGCCGGAGTTCGTGCCGCAGGGGCGCGACCAGAACTGCTTCTCCGCCGTCATCGTGCTCGCCGTCGACACGCTCGGCCGGCCGGACCTGCGGACCACTCGGCTCGTGCGAGCCAGCGACCCGGCGTTCGGCGCGGAGGTGCTGGCGATCGTTGCGGGGCTCCGGTTCCAGCCGGCGCAGCTCGGCGGCCGGCGCGTGCGCCAGCTCTACGAGCTGCGCGAAGTGCTCCGCGTCCAGCGTGGACGCTGGATGGACGGGACGGGGACGGGAGGCCAGCGCCAACGAGGCTCGAGCACTCGGACAGCGTCGACCACGTCGCCCGCTCCGTCGATGTCGGTCTCCGAGGCGCCCTCGGGCGCGGACCTGCCGTCGCTGCAGAACCTCGGTCCGGTCTGCTGACGACGATAAGGGGACGACAACCGAACGGCCGGCTCGGAGACCTTGAGCTTCTTCTCCCTCGGCTTGCACTTTCGGCCTTCGTTCGGTAAATAGAACCCCCCACGGCGGACTCGGCGCTGATGTCGGATCGCCCTGAGCCGCGTCCTCCGTCTTCGGTGTTTATTCGGTACTCGGCCCGATACCTGCCTCTCCTGCCCGCATGTCTCTGTCGATCGCCGAGCTGGTCAAGCTCCTCCCTCCACCGCCCCCGCCCACCCCTGCTCTCCCAACCGGAGTGGCGGCGCTGGACGCGGTGCTCGTGGGGGGCGGGCTGCCGCGCGGACGGTTGACCGAGATCGTCGGACCCGCGGGGAGCGGCAAGACCACCCTCACGCGCGCCGTCGTCGAGTCGACCGTGGCAGCGCACGGATGGGTGGCGTACGTGGACGCGCAGCGCACCCTCGACGCGCGCGACTGGGTGCACCTGGGCGACGCCGAGGGGGTGTGGATCATTCGTCCGCGCGATGCGGGGCGCGCGGCGTGGTGCGCCGACGTCCTCCTGCGCAGCGGCGCGTTCGCGCTCGTGGTGCTCGACGGCGCCCCGACGCTCACCAAGTCGGCCGCGGTGCGATTGACGCGGCTCGCGCGCGAGTCGAACGCCGCCTTCGTGGTGCTCGGCGAGCGGACGGGAGGCGCCTCGCAGCTCGGCGGCGCGGTGCGATTGCTCGTCGAGCGACCGACGCCGGGGAAGCGACGACACCCCCCACCCCCCACTCACCACTCACCACCGGTGGAGAGTGGTGAGTGGGGGGTGGGGGATACCCGCACGATCGCCGTGCGGGTCGAGAAGGGGGGAACGCTTCGAACGGTGGAGGTGCGTTGTGCAATCGGAGTGGCGCGTCGCCTGTGTACGCATCCCGAGGTTCCCGATCGGCGCGGTGTGGCGCGCGGTCCGGCGGGGGGAAACAGGCGGGCCCACGCACGACGCGCAGCTTCTCCTCCCGCTGACGTTGCCGGACGCGGCACCCCCGCGCACGCCGTCGTCGAGCCTTCCGCCGAGCTCCGCACCGCCGTCGCCCGCGCCCGAGCACTGGGATGAGCATCCCATCGCGCTGATCGACGCGGGCGGGAAGCGGTTGCGCGCCGTCACCGCCGCCGCGGGGCGCGCGGGGGTGCGCGCGGGGATGCGTCCCGCCGAGGCGCGCGCGCTGTGTGCCGATCTCGTCGAGCTGCCGTGGGACGACGTCGCGATCGAAGCGGCGATCACGGAGGCCTCGGCGGCGCTGCTGTCCGCGAGTCCGCAGGTGACGCCGGTGGAAGGTGCGCCGGGCCTGTGGTGGGTCGGCGCGTCGGGGTTCGATCCGGTCGGCGGCGAGCGCGCCCTCGCGGTGGAGCTACTGCGCGTGGCGAAGCGCTGGCATCCGCGGCCGCGCGCGGCGATCGCGGGATCGTGCGTCGCGGCGCGCGCGGCGACGTGGGCGGGGGCGAGCTTCGACCCGCGGGCGACGGATCGCTCGCTCGTACACGTCGTGCCGGCGGGGCACGATGCGGCCTACCTCGCCCCCGCCCCGCTCGCGCTCGTGCCGATGGACGAGGAGCTGCGCGCCGCGCTGCACGCGCTTGGCCTGCGCACGGTGGGCGCGCTCGCCGCGCTCACCGCGGAGGACGTCGAGCGGCGCTGGGGTGACGCGGGGATCCGCGCGTGGCGGCTCGCACGCGCCGACGACCTGCGGCGCCCCGTGCTGGCGCGCGTCGAGACGCAGCCCGCGGTGGAGGTGGAGCTCGCGGCGCCGTCGTCGACGATGGAACCGGTGTTGTTCCTCGTGCGCGCCGCGCTCGACCGGCTGGTGCAGGAGCTGATCGCGCACGGGCGTGCGGCGGCGGCGGTGGCGATCACGCTCACGCTCGACGACGCGCGCGGCGCGCTCCCGTCGGAGCCGGCGCACACAGTGACGCGCGAGATGCGTCCGGCGCGGCCGCTCGCGCGCGTCGCACCGCTGTTCGAGCGGTGCCGCGCATTGCTCGACCGCTGGACGCTCAGCGCGCCGGTGTGCGCGGTGCGCGTGGCGATCGCCGCGGCGGCGCCGCTCACCGGCGAGCAGGGCGATCTCCTGAGCGCGTCGTGGCGCGACATCGGCGCCGCCGACGCGGCGATCGAGCGGTTGCGGAGTGAGTTGGGCACGGATGCG
>JBJMNN010000256.1:0-16977 GCA_045804245.1 Gemmatimonadaceae bacterium
ACTGGGAACCAATCACTCTGTATGCACTCGAGCCCCGCTTCCTGGGTCTGGAAGCGGGGCTCGAGTGCGTGCTGCGCGTCGTCCGGCGCGCGATCAGAGCGTGGTGCGAGTGCGGGTAGTGAGACGATAGATCCAGAGAAGCAGCATCGCGCCGACGACGGCGAGGACGATGCTCCAGAGCGAGAATCCGTTGAGTCCGGAACCCGTGATCGTGTTACCGATGAATCCACCGATGAACGCGCCGACGATACCGATCAGCATGGTGACGATGATGCCCCCCGGATCCTTACCCGGCATGAGGGCCTTGGCGATCGCCCCCGCGATCAGCCCGAGCACGATCCAAGCGAGGATACCCATATCACAGCCTCCAAAGTGTAGGTGGACGACGGGACTCACCATCGCAACCGGCGTACCAGATACGGTCGAGTATGGTCGTGAACGATGTGGCGGGCTGAGGCATTGACTGTGTTTTCGGGCAACGGTTTTCGCTTCTCGGCGACCCTCGGGAAGCGTCTGCATGCCGAGCGTGACTGAGGACTGACAACCGGGAACCAGTTACCGCGTGCGCTTCGCGCACGCGATTACCTTCCTCTCCCCATGGCCGCCACGCTCTCCGCGCACGCGAGCGACGAGGACTTCGAGGCACGCAAGGGCTACGACCGCCGGCTCGTGCGACGGCTGCTCGTGTACGTGCGCCCGTATCGCGCGCTCGTCGCCGGCGCGCTCGTGCTGCTGATGACCGACGGCCTGCTGCAGCTCGTCGGACCGATTTTGACGCAGCAGGTCATCGACGTGGCGCTGCCGACACGGGACGCGGCGCTCGCCTGGCGCGCGGCGCTGCTGTTCGCGGCGTCGCTGATCGTCGGGTTTGGATGCTCCTACGGCGAGACGATGCTCACGACGCTGCTCGGCCAGCGTGTGATGCGGGATCTTCGGCAGCAGCTGTTCGAGCACGTGCAGCGGCTGTCGATCGGGTTCTACGATCGGACGCCGGTCGGACGGCTCGTGACGCGCGTGACGTCGGACGTCGAATCGCTCAACGAGCTGTTCACGGCGGGCGTGGTCGCAGGGCTGGGCGACTTGTTCACGCTGCTCGCGATCGCGGTGATGATGATCGTCACGGACTGGCGACTCGCCATCGCGTCGTTCGCCGTGATTCCGCTCGTCTATCTCACGTCGCACCTGTTCCAGCAGCGCGTCCGTGTGGCGTACCGGGACATCCGTGCACGACTGGCGCGCATCAACGCGTCGCTGCAGGAGCGCATCACGGGAATGCGCGTCGTGCAGCTGTTCGGACGCGAGCACGATGAGGCGCGCCGCTTCGAGACGCTGAACCGCAGCCACCTCGACGCGCATCTGCGCTCGATCACGATCTACGCGCTGTACTTCCCGGCGATCGAGTTCCTCACGTCGCTCGCGCTGGCGATCCTGCTCGTCGCCGGGGCGCATCGCGTCGGGATCGGGACGTTGAGCGTGGGCGTGGTGGCGGCGTTCCTTCAGCTCCTCCGGCGCTTCTATCAGCCGCTCCAGGACCTGGCCGACAAGTTCAACACGCTCCAGCAGGCGATGGCGGCATCGGAGCGCGTGTTTCTTCTGCTCGACACCCAGCCCTCCGGGGCTCCGCCAGCCAAAGTGTTGGCGAGCGGGAGCCCGACGGCACTCGACCCGAACGATGGCATCACGATCGCGTTCGACAGCGTATGGTTCCACTACGGCGAGGGGGGCGATACGCCGACATGGGTGCTGCGCGGGGTGTCGTTCACGGCGCGCCCAGGGGAGACGGTGGCGCTGGTGGGACACACCGGGGCGGGCAAGACGACGATCGTGAACCTGCTGCTTCGCTTCTACGAGCCGCAGCGCGGGCGGATCACGGCGAACGGCGTGGATGTGCGCGACCTGCCGATCGACGACTGGCGGCGGCTGATCGGCTACGTCCAGCAGGACATCTTTCTCTTCGCGGCGGACGTGCGCACGAACGTCCGTCTGGATGCGCCGCTCGACGATGCCGCGGTGATGGCGGCGGCGAGTCGCGTGGGCGCCGATCGGGTGATCGATCGGCTGCCTGCCCGTCTCGATCAGGTGCTCGGCGAGCGTGGCGCGTCCGTGAGTGTGGGCGAGCGGCAGCTCCTCTCCTTCGCCCGCGCGATCGCGGCGGATCCCGCGGTGCTCGTCCTCGACGAAGCGACGAGCGCGGTGGACAGCCACGCCGAGGCGGAGATCCAGCGCGCGCTGGCGACGCTGATGCGCGGCCGGACGACGATCGCGATCGCGCACCGGTTGAGCACCGTCGTCGGAGCGAACGAGATCCTCGTCCTGCATCACGGCGAGGTGCGCGAGCGCGGGACCCACGCCGAGCTGCGTGCGATGCACGGACTCTACGACCGGTTGTATCGTCTGCAGGCAGGCGAGGTTACCGAACGTCGCGAAAGCGAGACGTCGAATGCAGAGGCGAGCTCCACTGCGCTTGCCAGCCCTCAGAGCGGCGGGTAGCTTCCGCCTCTCCGGTCCTGGGCGCCACACCCGCACCGCCCCGTCTCAGCGCACTGTGCGCCGCCGTTCAGACCGCGATTCGCCCCCATGGCCGTTCTCCAGCTCAAGGACATACAATATCCTCTGTCGGCGGGCACGAACCGGATCGGTGCAGGAGCCGACGCCGACGTGGTGCTCCCGACGGATGCCGCGCTGGGTGTGCAGGCGGTGATCGAGCGAACCGGCGATCACGCGCTGGCCATCCGCCGCGCCGCGCCGCAGTCCGAGGTGCGGGTGAACGGCGTGCTGCTCGGCCCGGAGCCGACGCCGCTGATGCACGGGGACAAGGTCGAGGTCGCGGGGCTCGAGCTGCGCTTCGCCGATGAGACGAAACGCGGCGCGACGCACTACATGAGCGTCGAGGCGATTCCGCAGCTCGGCGGAACGCGGCGCACCGGGGCGGCACGCGCGGTTGCGCCGTCGGGCGGCCGGCTGGTCTCCCTGGTCGACGGCAAGGAGTACGCGGTCCCGGAGAAGGGGCTGGTCATCGGCCGCGATGCGGGATGCGACGTCGTCGTGCCGCGAAACGAAGTCTCGCGGCGCCACGCCGAGCTCGCGCCGACCGAAGACGGTTACGTGGTCCGCGACACCAGCTCGAACGGCGTGTACGTGAACGGTGAGCGAATTCAGGGCTCACACCGGCTCGCGCGCGCCGACGTCATTCGCGTCGGAGGCGAGGAGTTTCGCTTTCACGCGGACGTTCTCAATCCGACGCCACCCTCCGCGACGGACGCGACGAAGGAGGGCGTGGTGCTGCGGTCCGAGTCACCGACTCCGTCACTCGCCAATACCCTGTTCAACCAGAGGGCCGTCGAGACGGTGCACGAGCCGCTCGCGACGCTCGAGGTGTTGAACGAAGGTCCGTCGAAAGGAATTCGCTATGCGATTCGTACGCCCCTTGCCCAGGTCGGCCGGGGGGCGAACAACGACGTCCGCCTCACCGACGAGAGTGTCAGCGAGATCCACGCGACGCTCGAGCGCCGGGACGATGGCTGGTATGCGGTGGACATGAACTCGACGAATGGAACCTACGTCGGCGGGTCGCGGGTCACGGGTGAGCGCCGACTGGATGGCGCACCGGACGTGCGGTTCGGCGGCGTGAAGCTGCGGTTCGTGCCGGCCGGGGTGAACCCGGACGAGCTGACGACGCGGGCGGCGCGAAACGCCGAGGAGCGCAAGCGGCCCGCGGCGGTGGCGACGCAGGTCGTGTCGGGCGCCACGCCAGCAGCGGGCACGTCGCGCCTGCTCTGGTTGTTGCTCGCGCTGGTCGTCGGGGCCGCGGTCTTCTTCGTGCTTCGAGGGCGCGCGTGAAGCTCATCCATGCGGCCCGCACGGACGTGGGCATGATCCGCTCGGGGAACGAGGACAATTTCACGGTCGACTCGACCGCGACGCGAGGGATCTTCATCGTCGCGGACGGGATGGGGGGGCACGCGGCGGGAGAAGTCGCGAGCGAGATGGCGGTGCAGATCGTTCAGCGCGAGCTGGCGAACGTGCGCGACCTGGACGGCGAGGATGTCGTTCAACTCGTGGCGAACTCGCTGAAGCACGCGAACCGCGCGATCCACGAGCGCACGCTCACGGAAGTGGACAAGCAGGGAATGGGGACGACGGCGTCGGTGCTCGTGCTCGCGGGCTCGCGCTACCTCATCGGCCAGGTGGGCGATTCGCGCGTGTACCTGCTGCGCAGTGGAAAGTTCGAGCAGCTCACGAAGGATCACTCGTACGTGCAGGAGCAGGTCGACGCGGGCTACCTCACCCCTGAGCAGGCACGCTACCACCCGTACAGCAACGTGATCACGCGGTGCGTCGGTGCCGGGAGCGACGTGGAGCCGGACATCTATCGCGGTGAGGTGCGCTCGGGCGACGTTTTCCTCGTCGCGAGCGACGGCCTCACGGGCATGGTGGACGACCGCCGTCTCGCGCAGTTGCTCAGCTCACCCGCGCAGCCGGAGCGCAAGGTGCAGGCGCTCATCTCGGAGGCGAACGGGCGCGGAGGGCTCGACAACATCACGGCGATCATCGTGCAGGTTGTCGAGACCGATCCGCTCGCCGACGATCCGAATCGCACGGCGGAGATGGGGCCGGTTGGCTGACGAGACGGTCGGATCGCTCGCCGAGCTGTACCTCGGGAACATCCTGTACGCGCTCGAGCTGGCGGCGCTGAGCCTCACGGAGCAGGGAAAGGCCGACGCGGCGGCGTACTACCGCGCGATCGGTCGCAAGCTCGCCGAGGCGCACGGGCGGGCGAAATCGGATCCGGGGGCGGGGGCTGCTTGACGGCGGAACGCGGATCGATCTAACGGAAAAGGCCGGATGAACGGCTCTCCGGATCGAGCTGCTCGGACCGGCGCACGGCTCTCTCCTCCCCATCCACAATCAAACAACGTCACCCAGAGGCGCAGAGGTGCGCAGAGGCGCAGAGAATTGCGTTCGGCATCGAGACTCGCCCACCGACGCGGAGATCCTCTCCAGCCACGATCACAAAGTCTTTGATGGTCCGGGGTTGAGATCTCTCCGCCACAGATCCGGCATCTTCCGTCAGATCGCTTCTAAGATCCGCGGTCTGTCGTTCGGCCTTTCGATCGAGGTTTCTCGTCCTCGAGCATCGAGCCGCGTTGCAGCCGGAGGCGCACCTCGGCGGCGGGTAAGGTCGCGAGCCGCGCGATCGCCTCGTGCGAGACGGTGACGGGCCGGCACGCGAAGACGCGCAGCCAGCGCGCGCTTCGGTAGAGCTCCTCCGAGAGCTTGGGGAGATTGATCGCGCTCTCCCATCCTTCGGCGGTGAGGCGACGGACGCTGCCGTCGCGGCGGAGGACGGGGATGTCGAGGCCGAGCATCTGCGTCTTCGTCGGATAGTCGAGGAGCAGCTCGCCCGGAGCGAGCCCGAACTGGCGGGCGAGATGGTCTTCCACCTCGACGACGAGCGCGCGGTCGTCGGCGATCCATTCGCCGCCCTCGGGCGGAAGCTCGGCGGCGGGACACTCGAAGACGCGCTTGTACAACCGGCGCTCACGCAGCGCACCCAGAAGGGGGCTCGGCGCGCGGCTCGCGAGCTCGTGGAGAAGACCTTCGTCCGTATACGAGGCGAGCGTCTCCGCACTGAGCGATCCGGCGCGTAGCGCGCCGTCGACGAGCCGCTTGTACATCGCGGTGGCGCTGCGCACCGCGTGGTGCCAGTACACGTTGCGGTACATCTGGTATTTCGCGAACAGCAGCGACTCGAGCGCCGAGAGCCCCTTCTCGTACACGCCGACCATTCGCTCGCCGCGCTCGGGATCGGCGACGACGGTGAGTGAGTTGAGCAGGCGATCGACGTCGATGTCACCGTAGTTCACTCCGCACATGAACGCATCGCGCTTGAGATACTCGATCTTGTCAAGATCGAGCGAGCCGGAGATGAGTCCCTGCAGCGGACTGCGGCTCCGGCCGCGGATGAGCGCCATGATGCGCTCAGGCGCATCGTCGCCGAGCTCGGCGCGGAGCACGTCCGCCACCTCGCCGCTCGTGACGAGCGGTCGCGCGACTTCCTCATGATGCAGCGCGCCGATCTCCTCGAGCGCGTGCGAATACGGATAATGTCCGATGTCGTGCAGCAGCGCGGCGCAGCGGACGACGAGGCAGGCGTCGGGCTCGAGCTCTTGCGTGTGGCCTCGCTCCTCGAGCAGGCCCAGGGCGCGGCGCGCAAGGTGGTACGCGCCAAGCGCGTGCTCGAAGCGCGAATGGCTGGCGCCGGGATAGACGAGATACGCGAGCCCGAGCTGACGGACGTAGCGCAGCCGCTGGAACGCACGAGTGTCGACCAGCCGGAGCGCGAGCCGGTCGACGCGGATGTTGTTCCAGAGCGGATCGCGAATGACCTCGTAGGACATGCGCGAAAGCTGTCGGAGGTCGCTGGCGGGTACTAGCCCCGCGGTCCCGCCGCGTGTAGCGATTGTGCTACCGGACTGAATTTTTCGAAGTTCGCTCGGAACATCGCGGAGAGCTGCTGCGCCTGGGCGTCGTACGCCGCGGAGTCGGGCCACGTACCACGCGGGTCGAGCACTTCGGCGGGGACATTCCGCACCGCGGAAGGCACGGCGAGCCCGAACACGGGATCCTGGCGCGTAGCAACGCCGTCGAGCGCGCCGTCGAGAATCGCGTGCACCATCGAGCGCGTGTAGGCGATCTTCATCCGCTTGCCGACACCATACGGCCCACCGCTCCAGCCGGTGTTGACGAGCCAGACGCGGCAGCCGTGCGCATCGATCAGCCGGCCGAGCATCTCAGCGTACTTCGTGGGATGCCAGACGAGGAACACCGCGCCGAAGCAGGCGGAGAACGTCGCCGTGGGCTCCTTCACGCCGCGCTCGGTGCCAGCGAGCTTCGCCGTGTAGCCCGAGAGGAAGTAGTACATCGCCTGCTCCCGCGACAGGCGCGACACGGGAGGCAGGACGCCGAACGAATCGGCGGCGAGGAAGACGATGTTCTTCGGGTGGCCACCGCGTCCGCTCGGCACGAAGTTCGGGATGTAGTGCAGCGGATACGAGAGGCGCGTGTTCTCCGTGATACTGCTGTCGGTGAAGCGCGGCCGTCGCGTGTGCTGGTCGAGGACGACGTTCTCGAGAATCGTCCCGAACATCTGCGTCGTGTGGTGGATGTCGGGCTCGCTCTCGGCGGAGAGATTGATCGCCTTGGCGTAACACCCGCCCTCGAAGTTGAACACCCCGTCGTCCGCCCACCCGTGCTCGTCGTCACCGATCAGGGAGCGGCGCGGATCCGCCGAGAGTGTCGTCTTGCCGGTGCCCGACAGCCCGAAGAAGAGACCAACCTGCCCGTCCGAACCGATGTTCGCCGAGCAGTGCATCGAGAGCACGCCCTGCTTCGGCAGGTAGTAGTTCATCACGGTGAACATCGCCTTCTTGAGCTCACCAGCGTAGCGCGTGCCGCCAATGAGGATCATACGACGCGCGAGATCGAGGACGATGAACGTGCCGGATCTCGTTCCGTGCCGCGCCGGATCGGCCTGCATCTCCGGGGCGTGGAGCACGGTGAAGTTCGGTGCGAACAACGCGAGCTCACTGTCGTCCGGCCGGATGAACATGTTCCGGACGAACGCCATGTGCCACGCGCTCGGCGAGACGTAGCGCACGGCGAGGCGATACGCGGGGTCGGCGCCGCAGTAGAGATCCTGCACGAACAACTCGCCGCGCGCACTCAGGTACGCTTGTACGTCGGCCAGGAGCGCGTCGAAGTGGGCCGGCTCCATCGGCCGGTTCACGGCGCCCCAGTCGATGTCGGCCTCCGTTTCGGCGCGCCGGACGATGAACTTGTCGTCGGGGGAGCGACCCGTGTGCGGCGCCGTCACCGTCGCGAGCGGACCCATCTCGGCGAGCTGACCCTCCGCGCGTCGCACCGCATGCTCGACGAGGTGCGCGACGATGAGGTTCGAGTGGACGGTGCCGCTGGGGCGCAGCCCCTGGGCGTCGAGGCGCGCGTCGGTCATCAGGTCCTCGCGAGCGCCGGCGCGCCGGGGGCCGGGATGGCGGCGAAGAGCGGCTCCGAATGCCGCGTGCGCTCCTGCGCGTCGACGACGGCGACGGCCGCCATGTTGACGATGTCCTGCACGTCGGCGCCCCGCTCGAGCACGTGTACGGGACGACGCATGCCGAGCAGGATCGGCCCGATCGCGGTCGCGTTGCCGAGGAGGTGGACCATCTTGTAGGCGATGTTGCCGGCGCTGAGGTTCGGGAAGACGAGGACGTTCGCCTCTTCCTTGAGGAGACTGAACGGATAGTCGCGTCCGAGGATCTCGGGGGAGAGCGCCGAGTCGGCCTGCATCTCCCCGTCGACGACGATCGCCGGCTCACGCTCGCGGAGGATGCGCGCGGCCTCAGCCATCTTCTCCGCTTCCGGTGCACGCACCGAGCCGAAGTTGGAGAAAGAGAGCATCGCGACGCGCGGCGTGATCCCCATCGTGCGCGCGACGCGCGAGGCGGCGAACCCGATCTGCGCGAGCTGCTCCGCCGTGGGATCGAGGTTGACGGTGGTGTCGGCGCAGAAGACGACGTGGCGGTCGGTGACGAGCATGTACATCCCGCTGACGACGCGCGCGGCGGGGTGCGCGCCGATCACCTGGAGTGCGGGACGGATCGTCTCCGGATAGTGCAGATTCGCGCCGGAGAGCAGCGCGTCGGCGTCGCCACGCGCGACCATGCACGAGCCGAAGTAGTTGCCGTTGTAGAGCTGACGGCGCGCTTCGTCGAGCGAGAGTCCCTTCCGCTGGCGGAGCTGCCACATGAAGTGAGCGTACTCGTCACGCTTCGCCGACGTCGCCGGATCCTCGATCGTGACGCCGAGGAGCGGGATCTTGTGCAGGGCCGCCGTGTCCTCGATGGTCGATTGATTGCCGAGGAGGATCGGCACGGCGATGCCGTCGTCGACGAGCTGCGCGGCGGCGCGGATGATCTTCGGTTCCTCGCCCTCGGGGAAGACGATCCGCTTCGGATCGCGGATGGCGCGGTTGATCAGGCCGCGGACGATCCCGCGGGCGCGGCCGAGCCGCGACTCGAGACGATCGCGGTACCCTTCGAGATCGATGAACTCCGTGGCGACGCCGCTGGCGACTGCGGCCCACGCGACTGCGGGCGCGACGGAGAGCAGCACGCGCGGATCGAACGGGAAGGGAATGAGGTAGTCCGGCCCGAAGTGGACGTTGCGGAGCCCGTACAGCGCGGCGACCGAATCGGGCACACTCTCCTTCGCCAGCGCGGCGAGGGCGCGCGTGGCGGCCATCTTCATCTCCTCGTTGATCTCCGTGGCGCGCACGTCGAGCGCGCCGCGGAAGATGAACGGGAAACCGAGCACGTTGTTGACCTGATTCGGATAGTCGCTGCGCCCGGTGGCGACGATCGCGTCGTTGCGCACCGACCGCACCTCGTCCGGCGTGATCTCGGGATTCGGGTTGGCGAGTGCGAAGATGATCGGGCGGTTGGACATCTGCGCCACCATCTCGCGCGTGACCGCGCCGGCCGCCGACAGCCCGACGAAGACGTCGGCGCCGACGAGCGCGTCGCCGATGGTGCGCGCGGCGGTCTGGCGGACGAAGCGCGCCTTGTAGGGATCCATGTCCCCCTCGCGCCCCTCGTGGATCACGCCGGCCCGGTCGCACATGAGGATGTTCTCACGCCGCACGCCGAGCCGGACGTAGTGTTCCGCCGTGGCGATCGCGGAGGCACCGGCGCCGGAAAAGACGACCTTCACCTGGTCGATGTGCTTGCCGACGATCTCGAGCGCGTTGAGGAGCGCGGCACCCGAGATGATCGCCGTGCCGTGCTGGTCGTCGTGGAAGACGGGGATCCTGAGCGTCTTCCGCAGCGTCTCCTCGATGTAGAAGCAGTCGGGCGCCCTGATGTCCTCAAGGTTGATCCCGCCGACGGTGGGCTCGAGGAGCTGGCAGAAGCGGACGACGTCATCCGGCGACTCTGATCCGACCTCGAGGTCGAACACGTCGATGTCGGCGAACTGCTTGAAGAGATTGCCCTTGCCCTCCATCACCGGCTTGCCGGCGAGCGCGCCGATGTTGCCGAGGCCGAGCACCGCGGTGCCGTTGGTGACGACGGCGACGAGATTTCCCCGCGCCGTGTACTTGTAGGCCAGCTCGGGGTCGTCCTTGATCGCGAGGCAGGGCTCCGCGACACCGGGCGAGTACGCGAGCGACAGGTCTCGCTGATTGCTGAGGGGCTTCGTGGGTACGACGGCGATCTTCCCCGGTCGTCCCCGCGCGTGATAGTCGAGAGCGTCTTCGCGTTTGGTCATGGGAGACAGTAAAGCTAGTCGAGCGTTGTGTCGGGCGGGGTAGGGCGGATGTACGCGGAAATGGATACCGGGCAGAGCCATCGGCGCGGGTTCGCGGATTCGCGGGTTCGCGGGTTCGTGCGCGTAGCGGGCGCGGTGCTCGCGGGCGATGTTCCCGCCGACGCTTCCCTCCACACTCCTCCCACATCATGCCCCTCTCCAATCTCGCCGCTCGTACGGCGCTCTTCCTCGGCGCTTGTGTCTCGCTCGCGCCTCAGGCGCTCGGCGCGCAGTCGCCGCACTCGGGCGCCACATTCGAGATTCCTGCCTGGGCGTTCCCGGTGCTCGGCACCGCGACGGCGCCGTCGGCGACGGGGACGGATACCAGCGTCGTGGCGACGACACCGACGAGCCAGGCGAAGTTCAGCGTCGGCCGCACTCGCGACCGGTTCGACGTGGCGGACTGGAATCCGGAGACGCACCGCACAGCGCCGCCGATCGTGATGCACGGGCGGAAGCCCGCGGTCATGGCCTGCGGCTTCTGCCATCTCGCCGATGGGCGGGGACGGCCGGAGAATGCGATGGTCGCCGGGATGCCCGTCGACTACTTCGTGCAGCAGGTGAAAGACATGCGATCGCGCGCGCGGCACACCGCCTCGCCGGTGCCCTTTCCGTCGTCGGTTGCGATGCAGGCCATCGCTGACAGCGTCACCGACGCGGAGGTCCTGGAGGCGGCGCGCTACTTCGCGAAGGTGCGGGCGCGGCGCGCGTCGCGCGTGGTCGAATCGGACAGCGTGCCGCGGTTCATGCCACTCAACGGCCTCTCGACGGTGCTGGCCGGCAACGAGCACGAAGCGTTGGGCGATCGGCTCGTCGAAGTCGCGCTCGACCTTCGCCGACACGAGCTGCACGATCCGATGGCCGAGTACGTGGCGTACGTGCCGCGCGGAAGCCTCGCGCGAGGACATGCGCTGGCCGTCGGCGACGCACGTCGCGGCGTGAAGGGATGCACGAGCTGCCACGGCGCGGATCTGCGCGGCGTGAAGCTGGTGCCGCCCCTAGCCGGGCGATCGCCGTCGTACCTGCTGCGGCAGCTCATCGCCTTCCGCACGGGCGCGCGCGCAGGCGCGACGAGCGCGCCGATGCGCGAGATGGCGGCGACGTTGTCGCTCCAGGACATGGTCGCCGCCGCCGCGTACGCGGGATCGCGGGCGCCCTGAGGCTCAGCGCGCTCGATCCTCGTCGAACTGCGGCGCGACCTCCGTGACGTAGCACGAAGGACAGATGCCGTGGCTGAATCGCGTGTCGGTGTGCGTGGAGATGTATGCCTCGACGCTGTGCCAGTAGTTCTCGTCGTCGCGAATGCGCTTGCAGTACGCGCAGATGGGGAGGAACTCCTGCAGCGTGCGCACCTCGGCGAGGGCGGTCTGCAACTCGGCCACGAGACGTTCCCGCTCCTCCTCTGCCTGCTTCCGCTCGGTGATGTCGCGCGCGACGGAGTAGATCACTCGGCCCGCGGAATCAGCGGCGGCGTTCCAGAGGAACCAGCGGAAGGAGCCGTCCCTGCACAGGTACCGATTCTCGAACCCGAGCGCCTGGCCGCCGGCGCGGACGCTCGCGTTCTGGCCGAGCGTCCGCTGCCGGTCGTCGGGATGCACGAACTCGATGAACGGGCGCGACATGAGCTCGGCACGAGTCCAGCCGAGCGTGCGCTCCCAGGCGGGATTGAGCCGCTTGAAGTAGCCGCTGAAATCCAGCTGGCAGAGGAGATCGATGTTGATCTCGAAGAACCGTTCCTCGAGCACGTTGTCCGACATGGCGACTCCTATGGCCGATTCCGCGAACGTGTGAGCAGGCGTCAGCCCCGATGCTGCAGGCGGCGCACCGTCCAGGCCAACGCGGCCAAGGCTCCCGAGACGGCGATGATCGCCGGGCCGGAGGGCAGGTCGAACGGTACTGAAAGCGAGAACCCGATCACCGCGGCGAGCAGCGCGCTGGCGACCGACACAGTGAAGATGGCGCGCATGCTCCGCGCGAGGAGCAGCCCCGTCACGGCGGGCAGCACGAGGAAGTCGAACACGAGCAGCACGCCCGCGAATTGCATCGCGAAGGCGATCACGAGACCGAGTGTGAAATAGAGGAACAGGTTCCAGAAGGTCACGCGATAGCCGAGCGTGCGCGCCGTCTCCCGGTCGAACGAGACGAAGAGGAACTCCTTGTAGAACAGCGCGTGCACGACGAGGACGGGGATCGTGACGGCGAGCAGGACGAGCGTATCGGTGCGAGTGATGCCGAGGATGTTGCCGGAGAGGAAGATGTCGTGCGCCTCGCCGCTCGCCGCCTTGGAGATGAGGAGGATGCCCGCCGCGGCCGCGACGGCGTAGCCGACGCCGATGGTCGCATCGGGCGGCACGCCGGCGCGCTGGCCGCCGCCAAGGCCGAAGAACATCGCGCCGGCGAGGGCGAAGACCAGTGAGAACGTCGTCGTGTGGCCGGCGAAGCTGCCGATGATCCCCGTGCCGGCGAGGAAGAGCGCGAGCGCGATGCCCGCCGACGAGAGCTGGGCGATGGCTGCGCCGACGAAGACGATGCGCCGGAGCACGACGTAGACGCCGAGCACCGAGCAGGCGAGCGCGATGACGAGCGCGCCGTAGAGCGCCTCGCGGAAGAGGAGCACGGTGCTAAGCATCGCGGCCTCCCCCCACCTTCACGACCGGCATCCCCTCGGGCGCCGTGCGACGCGCCACGACGATGCGATGGCCGTGCATCTCGTCGACGTCGACAGGGATGCCGTACATCTGCGTGAGTGTCTCCTCGTTCATGATGTCGGCAACGTCACCGATGCGGAATCCGCGCTCGACGACGAGCGCGATCCGGCTCACGTAGTTGGCCACCTCGTTGAGCGCGTGGCTCACCATGAGGACGGTGAGGTTGTCGCGCTCGTGCAGCTCGCGGACGAGACCGAGGATCTGCGTCGTCGAGACGAGGTCCATGCCGTTGGTCGGCTCGTCGAGCACGAGGACGTTCGGCTGGCCGACGAGCGCGCGCGCAATCAGCACGCGCTGCTTCTGGCCGCCCGAGAGCGCGTTGAGCTGCTGGTCGGCCAAATGGCCGATGCCCACATGGTCGAGTGCGGCGGCGGCCAGATCACGGTCAATTCTGGACGGACGGCGCATCAGGCCGATGCGGTCGTAGCGCCCCATCATGACGACGTCGAGCACCTTCAGTGGAAACCCGTAATCGACCGAGTCGCGCTGCGGCACGTAGCCGAAGCGTAGACCGTCCGCCATGGTGACGGTCCCCTGCATCGGCACGAGTGAACCGAGGATCGCGCGGAGGATCGTGGTCTTGCCGGCGCCATTCGGACCGACGAGCCCGAGGAAGTCGCCACCCGGGATGTCGAAGCTGATGTCCGACAGCACCACGCGACGCCCGTAGCCGAGCGTCGCGTGGTCAAAGGTGATCAGAGCGGTCATTTCACGGCGGCGGCGAGCTGCGCCATGTCGTACTTCATAAGCGAAACGTAGTCGTTGATGGGTGCTCCGCGGAGGCCACCAACCGAGGGCGGAAGGATGAGCACCTTGATGCCGGTCTGCTTGGCGACCAGATCGGCGACTTTGCGATCGTAGAACGGCTCCATGACGATCGCTTTCGCGCCGGTTCGCTTCACGGCCTGAATCACCGTGTACAGATGCGCCGGAGACGGCGGCACGCCGGGCTTCGGCTCCATGAACGCGACGATGTTCATGCCGTTGTACTCGGCGAAGTAGCGCCAGCTCGTGTGCCAGGCGACGACCGGCTTGCCGCGGATCGTCGCGATGTCGCCGGCCCAGTCCTTCTCGGCGGCGTTGAGCTTCGTCTCGAAGGCGCGCTCGTTCGCGTCGTACACGGACCCGTTCTTCGGATCGAGCTCGGTGAACTTCGCCTTGAACATGCGGGCGATGCGACGTCCGTTCTCCGGATCGAGCCAGTAGTGCGGATTGCCGAGCGGATGAACGTCGCCCATGCTGCGATCCACGTTGCCCTGCGGTGTGTCGAGCACGCGGATCGCCTTCGACGCGTCGACGTAGCCCGAGCCGCCGAGACGGATCTTCGGATTGCGTGCGCCGTCGAGGAGCAGCGGCATCCAGCCGATCTCGAGATCGAGCCCGACGAACGCCCACACGTCGGCGTTGCGGAGCTGGAGCACGAAGCTCGGCTTCGCCTCGATGAAGTGCGGATCCTGATACCCTTCGCCGATGTGCGTGGCGGTGATCCTGTCACCGCCGACGGACTTCGCGATGTCGTACAGATCGGTGGTGCTCGTGACCACCTTCAACTGTGCCTGCGCGAGATGCGGCGCAAGCGCCGTCATCCCCGCGACGAGCAGCAGCGAGATTCGTCGAATCATGGTGTGACTCCAATGTGAGTGCCGCATCGGTCAGAACGGATGCGGCTTGTGCGGGCCGAGGGCGAAGGAGGCCTGCAGAAGCAAACGATTGACCAGAGTGCCGCCCGATGGCGACACCGCCTCGTAGCCTGCTACCAGCTTCGAGAACTCACTCGGGAACCATTCGAGATACACTGAGCCCGCGTTCTGGGTCCGACCACCGTTCTGCGGGTCCTGCAACCAGTCGTAGCGCGAACCGATGAAGCCTCGCTGCGTCAACTGCCACCGAGCGAAGACGTAGGCGCCCGTGAAATCCCGCGTCGGCCCCGCGTAGCCGAGTGATGCGGCGGCGCAGTCCGCGCAGCCGTTCACCCCCGGGATGCCCGGATCGCTCTCGTTGATCTGGTGCATGATCTCGCCCTGCAGGATGAACGACTTGTAGAGCCCCTGCTGGAGTGGGCGCCAGCGATAGGTGAGGTCCGCGCCGAGCACCGATTGCCGCGCCACCGCCGCGTTCACGCCGTTGCTGAGCTGCGCGGCGTACGTCTCCTCGAGCGGCTGCTCGCGCTTCCCGGTGATCGCCGAGAAGGAAAGCTCGAAGTTCGACGCCTCACTGATGTCGACGTAATTGCGAAAGCGCGCGGCGTAACCGAGGCCGCCGAGCGACTTGTTGACCGGCTCGAAGGGCGACAGACCCTCCTCGCGCTCGCCCAGGCGGTCCACCGCATTCACGGTGAACTCCTGATAGAAGCCGAAGGGGGAGAAGACGCGGCTCGCCTGGATACCCGTGCCCTTCAGGCCTTCCGGTCCGTAGAAGCGCTGGATGACGTACGGGTACTCGATGGTGTGCAGGTCGTGGCGGTGCGTCGTGTTCTGCTTGCCGAACGGCATCAGATACCGCCCGAGCCGAAGCTCGAGCTGGTGCGGGAGACTGGTCGTCGTCAGGAAGGCCTGCTCGATGGCGATCCCCTCGAGGTCGCTGATCCCGAGAAACACGTCGCCGCGGAAATACGGGTCGACGACGGCCTGAACGGCGAGCTCCACCTCGCGCACGCTGAACCTCGCGCCATCCTCCTGAGTGCTTCCGTCCGGCGAGAGGTCGGCGACGAAATCGCCAACAGCGCTGATGTCAGGGAGCAGGCGCGGGTTGGTCGGACCGCCCTGCGGCCCGGTGGGTTGGTTCTGGGCGGGCGCCTGGGCGGCGGCCGAGGAGTCGGTCGGCGCGGCGAGGGCGCCGCCGAGCTCCTTCATGAGCGCGATCGAGTCCCTGACCGCCTTGGCGATCGAGTCCTGACGCGCTTTGGCGCGCGCGGCCGCGTCGTCCTGCGCGCCGACTGCGGGCGCGACGACGAGGAGTGCGGCCATGCAGAGTGCGGAGATGCGCATGGATGAGTACGTGAAGTGAGCACGCGTGACGCAGCGCTCGGGCCGGACGGCCGAAAGCGGTGCGAAGATCGACGATCGGAGCGCTGCGGAGACGTCGCCCGGACGAGCCGGGCGCGCGGCCGCGCGCAGCTCAGACGACTGCGGGGGGTGCTCTGGGAAGCTCGGCTGTCGCGGCGGCACGAGTCGTCAACCGCGCGATCGGAAGCGTGGCCGACGGGCGCACGACGGCGGCGACCGTTGGAAGAGCCGTCGCCTCGACCGGGGCCGCGGTGCGCGAGAGCACTTGGCAGAGGGCGCACTCGTCCGGATGGACCGGACGGCACGCCTTGGTGGAGGCGGACTCCACGTGGGTGCCGGGCGCCTGCTGGCTGTCGCGCTCGAGCCGGGTATCGGCGAGCAGCGCGACCGAGGGCAGCCCGAACTGCAGCACGGCCCACAGCAGCGCGAACGCTCGCCAAGTCACATTGCGACGCATCGACGGAACGTAGATGGCGCCCCGCCGTGCAGCAACGCCGGGCTCGCTCGCGATCACGGAAGACGGTGCGCCCCGACGGGGCGTGCCACGTCGTAGTCCTCGAAACCGGCGGCGTAACGGGCCGCGTAGGGTCTCACACAAGGAGGTCCCAATGAGCAGACGGATCGGTATCTGGAAGGTGGCGGCGGTCGTGTTCACGGTGGTGAACCTGGTGGGGCTGGGAATGGCGATGGCGGCGCAGGAGCAGGTGCACAGCGGCATTCACGTGGCGCTCTCGCTGCTCGGCGCATTCGCGTTGTGGCGACTGTCGGATCGCAGCTCGCGCGTCGGGCCGGCGAGTGACGCGCTGGACGACCCGCGGCTGGAGGCGCTGCAGCAATCAGTAGATGCCATCGCGCTGGAAGTGGAGCGGATCGGCGAGGCGCAGCGCTTCAACGCGAAG
>JBJMNN010000257.1:0-13840 GCA_045804245.1 Gemmatimonadaceae bacterium
ATGCGCAGGTCGAAGGCGCTCACCGCCGCGGAGCTCGCGACGGCGATGCCGGATGTGACGAGATCGCGCTTCACGAAGAAGGTTTTCTGCACCCTGCGTTCACCCGCCGTGTCGCGTTCCGCGCGCGGGCCGGACACTCCGCCCACATCGCGCTCCGCCGCAACCGTCTGGGCGGCGAGAAACGAGGGCGCGAGCAGCGAGGGTGCGAGCAGCGACGCGGCCAGTGCGCAGCCGTGAAGTCGCACGGTCCAGGAGACGAGCCGGTGCATGCGCCGGTTCATGGCAAGGATGACACCACGCCGCAGCAGGACCGTACATCGCGGTGCTCTGGCGAACGCGCCTGCCGCTCCGCAGGTTGCCGCGATGCGTCCCGCTCATCGTCTGCGCCGCGCCACATCCGTCGCAGTTGCCCTCGTCCTCGCCGCACCGCTCGCTGCTCGTGCACAGAGTCGCACGCCGACCATCTTCGCTGGCGCGCCCGAAGCGAAGTGGATCGCACCGCCCGGAATGCACCCCGATTCCTTCGGCGTCTTCCACGCGCGGCGCATCGTGGAGCTCGGCGACAAGCCAGCCCACTTCGTCGTGCACGTCTCCGCCGACAACCGATACCGGCTGTACGTGAACGGGACGCAGGTCTCGTCCGGTCCGCAGCGCTCGGACGCGATGCACTGGCGCTACGAGACGGTGGATCTCGCTCCGGCACTGCGCGCGGGACGCAACGTGATCGCCGCCGTGGTGTGGAATTGGGGCCTGCACCATCCCGTGGCACAGCACAGCCTGCGAGCCGGCTTCCTCGTGCAAGGGGAGAGTCCGTCGGAGGCCGGCGCGAACACGGGACCCGGCTGGAAGCTGTTGCGCGACTCGGCGTACGCCGAGGTCCTCGTCGCGAACGCCGACGTGCGGGCGTACTACGCCGCCGCCCACGGCGAGTCGGTCGACGGAGCACGCTATCCCTGGGGCTGGGAGCGACTCGACTACGACGACGGCGCCTGGTACACGATGCCGGCCGCCGTGCGCAATCCGGCGATCGTCGGCGACGTACTGCTGCACGCCGCACCCGGCCGCGGCGGCTACGGCGACGCGTCAGGCTGGCAGCTCGAGCCGCGCGACCTTCCCCCGATGGAGGAGACACCGCTGCGCTTCGCGGCCGTGCGCCGCGCGACCGGCGTTCCGTTGGCCGACGGAGTTATTCGCGGTGGTGAGCCGCTCGTCGTCCCGCCCAACACCCACGCGACGCTGTTGCTCGACCACGGGCGCACGACGAACGCCTACACGGTCGTGGAGACGAGCGGCGGCGCGGGCAGCACGCTCACCCTGACGTACGCTGAGGGCGCGATCGACTCCGCGGGCAACAAGGGCAATCGAAACGAAGTGGAAGGCCGGCACATCCGCGGCATCCACGACGTGATCCGCCCGGGCGGCGGCGAACACCGGCGATTCCAGACGCTCTATTGGCGCTCCGGCCGATATGCGGAAGTCGACGTGCAGACCGCCGAGGAGCCGCTGCGCATCCACGACGTATCGGGAATCTTCACCGCCTATCCCTTCGTCGAGCGGGGCCGCTTCACGAGCGACCTGCCCTGGCTCGCCGACATGTGGCGCATGAACTGGAACGGCGCCCGCATCGGCGCGTTCGAGACGTACATGGACACGCCGTACTACGAGCAGCTCCAGTACATCGGCGACACGCGATTGCAGGCGCTCATCTCGCTCTACGTCGCCGGCGACGATCGACTCGTGCGACAGGCGATCGCGCACTTCGACGACTCGCGCATCCCGGAAGGGATCACGACGAGCCGCTATCCGTCCGAGCTGCAGCAGCTCATCCCACCCTTCGCGCTCATCTACGTCGCCATGGTGCACGACTACCGGATGCAGCGCGACGATCCGGCATTCGTGCGCACGCGACTCGCCGGTATTCGCGGCATCCTCGACTGGTACGGCCGCCGCGTCGACTCCACCGGGATGCTCGGCCCGATGCCGTACTGGAACTTCGTGGACTGGGCCGAGCGCTGGCAGCGCGGGGTGCCTGCCGGCGCGGACGACGGTCACTCGGCCACGATGAGCCTGCTCTACGCGTACGCGCTCGATCGCGCCGCGATGCTCGAGGCGGACCTCGGCGTGCGGGGGATGGCGCAATCGTATCGCGAGCGGGCCGACGCACTGCGGCGCGCCGTGCGCACGCACGCGTGGGACTCGCGACGACGACTCTTCCGCGACGCGCCGGACTCGGCGGCGTTCAGCCAGCAGACGAACGTGCTCGCGATTCTCACCGACGCGCTGCCCGCATCCGAGCAGCGCGCACTCATGGAACGCGTCCTCGCCGACTCGACGCTCGTTCCTGCGTCATACTATTTCTCGTGGTACGTCCACGAGGCGCTGCGCAAAGTGGGACTCGCCGACCGCTACATCGAGCAGCTCGCCCCCTGGCGTACCATGCTCGCCCTCGGCCTCACCTCGGCCCCCGAGAAGCCCGAGCCCACGCGCTCCGACTCGCACGCCTGGTCCGCGCACCCGAACTACGGGCTCCTCGCGACTGTGCTCGGCGTGCGCCCGGCATCGTCGGGCTTCCGGACCGTCAGCATCGCGCCGGCGCTCGGGCCGCTGCACACCGCGTCGGGTCGCGTGCCGCATCCGCATGGCGACATCGACGTCGCGCTCACCCGTGTCGGCGCGGCGGGCCTCAGCGCCGAGGTGACGCTGCCGCCGGGGCTCACGGGCCGCTTCGAGTGGCGAGGGCGCACCGTCGCGCTGCACGAGGGGAGACAGTCGTTGCGGTTCTAGCAGTGCACAGACGTACTGCGGGGGTTTGGCAACGCACTGAAGTAGTGGAATACCGCAGTACGACTGACGTATCGGGACTGGCACAACGCCCTCACGAATTCTTGGACGCCGCTCTACTACGACTATGTCATTCCGAGCGGAGCGAGCACGCAGTGCTCGCACCGGTGCCCACGGAGTGAGGGCTGCCCACGGAGTGGGCTCGGAATGACAGCGCAATTGAGATGAACGCCCTGATCAGGGCGTCCCCGATGAATGGCGTCCAGCATTCGTCGGCACAGTCGCGCGGGTCTCGGTCCATCAGTTGTACCTGGTACGCAGTACCGCAGTGCGTTTCCAGACCAGCGCCTCAATCCACCCGATTGACCTCGACCGTCACTCCGAGCCGTTGCGCCGCGTTTCCCCGGAACGATCCGCGCGTCGGCGACACGTCGGCGTAGTCGCGTCCGATCGCGATCTTGACGTGCGCGTCGCTCACGACGACGTCGTTCGTCGCGTCGAACCCGCGCCATCCGTGTGTGGACGTGTACGCCTCTACCCAGGCGTGTGAGGCCTGCTCCCGCTCGCCGGCCCCGCCTTTGGAAAGGTCGGCCACCGTGTATCCGCTCACGTAGCGTGCCGGCACCCCCGCGGCGCGACACAGACCGATCAGCACGTGCGCGAAGTCCTGGCAGACGCCCGTGCGCAGGCGCAGTACCTCGCCCACCGTCGTGCCCACGTTCGTCACGTCGCGCTGATACGTGAAGGTGTCGTGCACGAGCCTCGACAGTCCGCGCACGCGCTCGAAGGTTGGCTCCTCGTCGCTCCATCCCTGCGCCGCGAGCATGTCGCGGAACGCTCCGAGCGCCGGCACGAGCGGAGACGGTGAGAGGAAGTCGATCTGCTCGGAAGGCGAGAGCGGGCGCGGTGTCTTTCCCGGCGGCGCGAAGGGATTCTCCAGCGTCGTCGACAGCTCGCTCCGCGTCGTGACCTCGAGCATACGGTGCGGCTTTCCCACGGTCACGAGGTGCGTGCGATTGCCGAAGCCGTCGACGAACTGGCGCACCGAGCCCGACGGCGTCACGCTGAGCTGAAACCGGTCCCACCGCTGCGTCGCATCCGAGAGCGGACCGAGGCGGACTTCCATCACGCCTTCCACGACGTCGGCCGAGTAGTCGAACCGCGTCACGTGTACGAGGCGGATCTTCACTGGTCGCGCGACTGCTGCTGCTGCTCGGCCATCAGCCGGATCGCGCGCGCCACGCCGACGAGACGGCCCTCGTGCGGCTCGTCGCGCAGATACACGCGGGTCACGTGGTCGGTCACGCGTGCGAGGTCGCGCTGCACGCCGTTCAGGTACTCCTGCAACCCGCTCTCGATGATCTCGTCGACCGTCGCATGCTCGAGCTGCGCCGTGAGCAGGCCGAGCGCGCGCGTCGCCGAGCTGGCGGCGAACCGCGGCACGTCGGCGTCGCCATCGTCCGAGCTGAGCGCGCGCAGCGCCTCCCACGCCTGGCGCAGACTGAACCGCACGCTCTGCGGGAACTGCGCGTTGAGCAGCAGGAACTCCACGACGCGGGCCGGTTCGACGCGCAGCGAGTAGTAGCGTGCATATCCCTCGGCTGCGCCGCACGAGCGCAGGACGCCGATCCACCGCACGACGTCCGCCTCATCACGGCCGTCGTCGCGCAGCATGTGCGCCTGCGACGCCAGCGTGTGCGCCACGTTGTCCGCCCGCTCGAGGAAGGTGCCGAGCCGCACGAACCGCCAGCACTCGTCGTGCGCCAGCGTGGCGTCGGCCAATGCCTGGATCAGCTGCGCCTCGTTACGGATCCGTTGGAAGAAGGCGTGCGGGTTCCGCTCCGCAACCTCGGGAAGCGCAGGATTCGCGAGGAAGAGATGCAGCGAGTTGAGCGATTCCCACATCTCGCTCGAGATCCGTTCGCGCACCTGGCGAGCGGCAGTGCGCGCCCGGTCGATGCACGCGACGATCGACCGTGGGTTGTCGCGGTTGAACGCGAGCCATTGTCTGACCGTGCGCGCCGCCTCGCGCTCCACCGCCACCTTCGCCACCTGCGAGGGCAGCGGACCGTCGTTCGGCCGCGGCTCGAGCAGCGGCGCCCAACGCGCGGCGCGCAGCGCCGGATCATCGTGCTCGTCGAACTCCAGATGCTGGCTCACTTCGATCAACCGGCCGACGGCCAGCGAGCGTTCGACGTACCGGCTCATCCACAGCACGTCTTCGGCGACGCGACAGAGCATCATGCGTCTCCTCGTGCCAGCACCCACGTGTCCTTCCCGCCGCCACCCTGCGACGAGTTCACGACGAGCGAGCCCGAACGGAGGGCCACTCGCGTGAGCCCGCCGGGGGTGATGCGGACTTCGCGGCCGAACAGCACGAACGGTCGCAGATCGATGTGGCGTCCCTCGAGGTGGTCGTCCACCCAGCAGGGGTGCCGCGACAGCCCGAGCGTGGGCTGAGCGATGTAATTGCGCGGATCGGCGACGATACGTGCGCGGAACTCCGCGAGCTCGGCACGCGATGCGTGCGGGCCGATCAGCATCCCGTAGCCGCCGCTCTCGTTCACCGACTTCACCACCAGCTCATCCAGATGGTCCAGTACGTAGCGCAGGTCGTCCGGGCGTACGGGCAGATACGTCGGCACGTTGCCGAGGATCGGCTCCTCGGCGAGGTAGTAGCGGATGATCTCCGGGACGAGTGCGTACACCGCCTTGTCGTCCGCCACGCCGGTGCCGATCGAGTTCGCGAGACTCACGCGGCCAAGCCGGTAGCACGCCAGCAGCCCGGGCACGCCGAGGATCGAGTCCGAGCGGAACGCCAGCGGATCGAGGAAATCGTCGTCAATGCGGCGGTAGATCACGTCCACGCGGCGGCGCCCCTGCGTGGTGCGCATGAACACCGCTCCGTCATCGACGAACAGGTCGGAGCCCTGCACGAGCTCGACACCCATCGCCTTGGCGAGTGCGCAATGCTCGAAGTACGCCGAGTTGTACACGCCGGGGGTGAGCACCACGACCACCGGCTCCTCCGCCGTCGGCGGCGCGATCGACCGCAGCACGTCGAGCAGGTCCTGCGGGTAGCCCTCGACGGGACGAACGTCGTAGTCCTGAAAGATCTGCGGCCAGACGCGCTCGAGCACGCGCCGGTTCTCCAGCACGTACGACACGCCGGACGGCGTGCGCAGGTTGTCCTCCAGCACGAGCAGCTCGCCGCTCGCGTCGCGCACGAGATCGCTCCCCATCACGTGCGTGTACACGCCGAGCGGCACGTCCACACCGCGCAGCTCGCGACGATAGCCGCGCGCGCCGAGCACGAGCTCGGGAGGCAGGATCCCGGCGCGCAGGATCCGCTGTCCATGATAGACGTCGTCGAGAAAGAGGTTGAGCGCGCGAATGCGCTGCTCCAGACCACGCGCGATGCGATCCCATTCGTCGGGCACGATGACGCGCGGGATGAGGTCGAAGGGCATGATCTTCTCCACCCCTTCGTTCCCCTGGTTCACGGCGAAGGTGATCCCGCCGACGCGGAAGGCGAGATCGGCGGCGCGACGACGCCCCTCGACCTCTTCGTGGCCCAGCGTCGCCAGTCGGCGCGACAGCGCTTCGTAGTGCGGGCGTGGCACGCCCGACGAAGCGAACACCTCGTCCCAGAATCCACCCAGGTCGTACGACGCGAGTGCCGAGCGGTCCACGCTCGGCACGAAGTGAAGCGGCTCGACGCGCGGTGTGCTCATGCCAGCTCCACGATCCACGCGTTCTTGCGAGCTGTGAAGTGTCCTGTCACGCCCTGAAAGGTGCCGCTCGTCGGGGTGACGTCGGCGAAGTCGCGACCCACCGCCACCGTGATGTAGTTCAACCCCGGCGTGATCTGATGCGTCGGATCGTACGCGACGACGCGCAGCGATCCGAGCGACGCGGGATCCGGCAGCAGAGCCTCGATCCACGCGTGCGGCGCACCCTCGCCGAGCAGGTGGCCCGAGACGTACCGCACGGGAACGCCGAGCTCGCGCAGCATCGCGATCGCCAGATGCGCGTAATCCTGGCAGACACCCCGGCCGAGATGCAGCGCCATCGCCGCGGGGGTCTGCACGCCCGTCGCACCGAACTGATAGGTGATCGCCCGCGCCGCCCAGAGCCCGCCGCACTGCGCCGCGGCCCACTGGCGCACGCCCTCCGCATCGAGGACTCCGGTGCCCTTCGGGAGCACCTCCGCCGCGAGTTCGGAGACCGGCGTCGCGCGGATCTCGGCCGCCAGCGCGCGCGCTTCCTCCCGGATGCGCGCGTCGGGCGCCGTGAGCGCCGTCCGCAGGAGATACTGCTCCACACTGTCGTCGTCGGCCGGAATGCGCAGCGGTTCGGCCGTGGCGAAGCGCTCGACCGTGAACTCGGCGGTGAACTCCACCGACGTCCCCACCGTGGGGCTCGATACGTGATAGACCACGTTGCCGAATCGGTCCATCTGCGAGAGCATGCGCATGTCCTCCGCACCATCCACCCGCAGCTCGCGCTGCAGAAGGCGCTGTCCACCATGTTCTTCCGGGGGAAGCATGATGAGCCGCTGCCGCAGGTCGTGGATCGGCGTCGCGTACGCGTAGTGGTACTCCTGGCGAACGCGGAACGCGGCGCGGGAGAGACGGTCCCACGCAGGCGGCGATCGCAGCACGAGCGTCGGCTCAGCCACGGCGCCGCTCTTCACCTCACCCCTCCTCCGAGGAGCTGGGCGTGGGTCATGTGCTCCGGTCTTGCCGGCTCGAGCGGCGCGAGCTTCGGACGCTCCTCCTGTTTGGAGGCGGCCACTTCCTCCGCCCACACCGTCATCTGCAGCAGGTTGAGCGCGCCGTACGACGTCGTCATGGCGACATCCGCCGCGTCCCGCCCGAATCCGACCACGACGCGTCCGACGCGGGGCATGTTGTGCCGCGCATCGAAGGTGTACCACCGGCCGGCGATGAACGCCTCCGTCCACGCATGGAAATCCATCGGCGTGTCCGGCGCGTCGACGGCGATGTCGGGGAGATAGCCGAAGGTGTACCGCGCCGGGATGTTCAACGCGCGGCAGAACGCCGTCACCAACAGCGCGAAGTCGCGACACACGCCAGCGCGGCG
This sequence comes from Gemmatimonadaceae bacterium, assembly GCA_045804245.1. Lineage (GTDB taxonomy): Bacteria > Gemmatimonadota > Gemmatimonadetes > Gemmatimonadales > Gemmatimonadaceae > AG11. Next base: position 7,888 of record JBJMNN010000257.1, read on the forward strand.
TTCGAGCAGACCTCGCGCCGTGCCGTGCTGCACGACTGCCGTCGGGTCATAGGTGATGTTCCGGTGCACCCAGTCGCAGACCGACCGCACGCGCTCCCAGGTCGGCGGGGTGTCGCCGAACAGCTCCCACGCCAGGTTGGCGACCTGGTCGGACTCGACGTAGCGGCTGGGCAGCGTGAAGCCGAGCACCTCGTCGGGAAGGTGCGCCGGGGCGACGAGAAGCGCGTCGGGGTGCGCGGGGTCTGGCTCGTCGTCCACGTCCACCACCGCGTCGTAGCGGACTCTGCTGACTCCCTTGGGAAACTCGAGCCGCCAACAGCTGTTGGCGAAGGCATCGCGGAACTCCCGGATCGGCAGGACCGGCTCGACCCACCGTGATTCATAGATGGTGCGGTGGGCCCCGTCGGCGCGCGTCCCGACGAGCATGACCGTCGTGACGGGATGCTGGCTTTCGAACTGGAACTCGCACCCAACCCTCACCCGCATCGCCGACTCCGACTGTAACGGGAGATCCGCTCGAAGCGGACCGGGGCCCTTCAAACTGCAGCTGCCATCTGCCTGGCAGCGCCGGGCCTCTCACCACGATGCTGCCTAGCGGGCGAGCTGTCAACCATATTTTGCAGTCTTTGCACTATTTCTTCCGTACTATCGACTTCTTACGCGCCAATTTCGCTGTTTGTGTACGCCATTGTGCTGTTTCAGCAGAATTGCCGGAACAACCACTCCGCTGGCTGCACGGCCATCCCGGCCCGGGAACGTCTCGGCGGTTCGATGGGTATCCTCGATTGAACGCGATGTGTGATCCGCGTCACATCTCGTGGCCTTTTTTCCCGCCGTTCGTCAATTACCTGAATAGGACGCGCAGCCGCGCGACGGCCCTCCGGTTCGTGCGCGTACGCTGCTCGGCCAGTCCCACCCCTCCCGGCGCCGCACAGTAGCTCCCTCCCCGCGTCGTTCTCGATTCGATGCCCGCTCCTTCCTCCCGACTCGCTCGCTTCGTCGCCGGCACCGCGGCGTTCGCCCTGGCCACGATCCCCGCGTCGTCCGTCGTGCGGCCCGTGCCGTCACGCACCGACGTCGCGAGCAGCGGTGCGGTGGCTCGCGAACTGACGCCGAAAGCGGCCGAGCTCGCGCGGTCGAAGGCCGCCGTGCGCCGACAGCTCGCCGAGCGTGGCGCGGGGACGTACATCGGAGAGATGGTGGCCGAGCGCGACAGCTCGCTCGCCCGCTGGCACGACCGCAAGGGCGTGCCGCTCAAGGTCTGGATTCAGCCCGGAAGCCACATCAAGGAATGGCGTCCCGATTACCCGACGAGCGTGCGCGATGCCTTCCTGACCTGGGACGGCCTCGAGCTCCCCGTCCGGTTCGCGTTCACCGCCGACTCGGCGAGCGCGGACGTCCACGTCTCGTTCATTGACCACTTCGATGAGCCGATCAGCGGGCGCACCAAGTGGGCGCGCGACGACGATTGGTGGATCATCGACGCCGACATCGTGCTCGCCGTGCATCACAGCAGCGGCCGCACCCTCGACGACGACGCGATGAAGGCGATGGCGCTTCACGAGATCGGTCATCTGCTGGGCCTCGATCACACCGAGGACCTGACGAGCATCATGGCGCCGCGAGTCCGCGTTCGCGAGCTCTCACTGGCCGACCGCGCCACCGTGCGTCTGCTCTACACGCTGCCGCCGGGAGGCGTCCGCTAGTTCGTCTCCGCGCCGAAGCGATTCCGGCGCTGCTCGTCCTCGCGCTCGGCGCCTTCGTCGCGGGGAGCATCGGCAAGCGCGCCCTCGCCGACGGGACACGCCCGCCCCGCACGACCGACGAGACGATCGAGGTGCTGCCGCATCGACTCGACGGCGAGGTGCGACAGATGGCCACCTCGCCCGCTCGCTCGCAGACCGTGCCTCCGGAGCAGCTGCGACGCCGCGTCGAGAACCTGAAGTCGGGCAGTTACATCGACGACATCCTCGCCGCCCAGGACAGCGCGCTCTATCGCTGGCCGGACCGCGGGATCGATGCGGTGCAAGTGTACGTCGAGCCCTCATCGTCCGCCGCGGGGTGGGACCCGGCATACGTCGAGCTGGCGCGGAGCGCGTTCGCCGAGTGGAACGACGCCGGCTTCCCGGTGCGCTTCAACTTCATCTACGACTCGGTGAAGGCCGACATCAAGCTGCGCTGGAGAGAGCGCTTCCCCGCCGAGGAGGGCCAGCGCATCGGCGTCACGGAACGCATCCACACGCGCGAGTTCTGGATCGCGTCGGCGCGCATCGACATCGCGAACCATGACAGCACGGGCCGCCTCATCCCCACGCGTATGGTCGGCGGCACGCTGCGGCACGAGATCGGCCACGCGCTCGGCCTCAACCACGCCAACGATGCAACGAGCGTGATGTACCGCGAATCGGCTTCCACGACGATCTCACCCTCCGACCGGGCCACTCTCCGCCTGCTCTATCTGGTTCCTCCGGGCTCTCTGCGCTGAGCCGCGCTGGAACGCCGCGGCGCCGGAATCCTTCTTGCCTCCCGGGGAGCGCTGTACGCGCACCGGCCCGGGAGGATGCACGTGGGAATCAGGACGAACGCATCGGCGAACGACGCGGAGGACGTCATTGCAAGTCCCCTCGACGTCGCCATCGTCGGCGGTGGACCGGCGGGGCTCACCGCGAGCATCTGGCTGGCACGCTATCTCCACTCGGTAGTCGTCGTCGACTCGGGTGATCCGCGCAATTGGGAGACGCGCGGGATCAACGGCTTCCTCGGTCATCCCAACATCCGGCCAGCGCAGCTGCGTGGCATGGGGCGGGACGAGGCGCGGCAGTATGGTGTGAGCTTCGTCGATGCCGTCTGCGAACGAGTCACGTGCCAGGACGAGGATCACTTCGAGCTCAGGCTCGCCGATGGCAAGGCACTGCACGCGCGACGCCTACTCCTGGCGATCGGCCTCAAGGACGTGTGGCCCGACATTCCCGGGCTTGAGCGCGTCTATGGAAGCACCGCCCACGTCTGTCCGGACTGCGACGGTTACGATTGCCGCGGTCTCAAGGTCGCCGTGATCGGCTCGGGGCGGAAGGCCGTCGCGATGGCACTCGATCTCAGCACGTGGACGCGCGACATCGTCATCTGCACGAACGGCGAGCCGGCGAACTTCGATCGGCCGGAGTACTGCGACAAGCTCGATGCGCTCAACGTCCCGGTGATCGAGTTCCCGATCAGCCGCGTGGACCACAGCGGCTCTCGGGTGCAGTCACTCACCTTCGAGAGCGGTCTCGCGCTCGATTGCGACAAGATCTTCTTTGCCATCGGGCAGTATCCGGCGGACGATCTCGGCGCACAGCTCGGCTGCGAGCGCGACTCGGGCGGACACATCGTCGTCGACGACGCGTATCACACCTCGGTGCGCAACTGCTTCGCTGCGGGCGACATCGTGCCGGGCCCGCAGCTCGCCATCGCCGCGGCGTCGGAGGGCGCCATCGCCGCGCTGGCGATCCACAAGACGCTCGTACCCGACGAGCGGAAGCTCGAGAAGCTCGCGAACGTGAACGACTGACGAGGGAGCGCCCGGCCCGCGCGTCAGGGCGCGCGCCAGCGCAGCGTGAGCGTGCGGCGCTCCTTGCCGCGGCGGAGCTCGACGGTGACGGACCGCTCGCCCTCGTCCGCCGCGCGCTTGACCAGCTCCCACAGGCCGCGCACGGTCGTCACTGGCTCCTGGCTGACGCGGAGGATCACGTCACCCTCTTCGAGCCCCGACTCTCCGGCCGGCGAGCCGACGGGCACGGTCGTCACGAGGACCCCCGCAGGGAGGCCGAGGCTGCGCTTCATCGCCTCCGAGAGGGTGACGACCTGCGCGCCGACGACGACGTTCGGCGTGAACACGGGTGGGAGCCCGGCGACGATGGGAGTGCTGCCGAACACGCCGCGTGGCGGCGCCGGTGTGTAGCGCGGCGGAGGTGTCGACGGAACCGGGCGATACGGCGGCGTCGGTGGCACCACGGCCAACGTAGCTCCCGCATCCCGCAACTCGTCCTCGCGGCGGGTCCTGATTCGCGCCGGCGCATCCGCGACGACGACAGGCAGCTCCTTCACCTTTCCGTCACGCCGTACACGCACCTTCACCGTAGCCTTGGGGACCAGCAGGCGCTTCATCGAGATCTCCTCGCGCCGCACGTCGCGACCGTTGAACGCCACGAGCGTGTCGCCCGGCGCGACGCCCGCGCGCTCGGCCGGAGAGCTCGGATCGACCGAGGTGATCTCCGGATAGATGAGGTAGCGATTGTACATCTCGTTGTTCTCGATGCGGACCTGCATCGGCGCGTCGGTCACCACGATGCCGATCCATCCGGATGCCCTCGGCATGAATCGCGGCAGCATCGTGCCCGCGTCGCTGAACCGCATCTCGAATCCGACGACGGGTGAACGCCGGATATAGACGTTCGCGTCCGGGTGCGGCGACGCGGCCATGCGCAGCGCGAAGAGCTCCGCGAATCGCTCGTCGATCTGCTGGCGCAGCTTGAGCCGCTGCTCGGGATTCAGCTCGTCGTCCTGAAACACGTGGGCGAGCGAATCGATCGTGCGCTCGAGTCGCCGCAGCCGGACTCCCGACGAATCGCTTGCGGACATGCGCGGCGCGCTGCGCACGATCGTCACGCTCTTCTGCGCGACGAGCGGCGACGCGCTCGCGGCCAGTGCGAGACCGACGGAGGCAAGGAGTGGAGCGGTGGAGCGAGACATCGACGGATTCACCATGAGATGCCGGACGGACCGGCTCAGAAGCTGTTCGAGCGGAGACTGGCCGGCAGCGCGGTGTTGAGCTGCCGCAATGCCACCTCGCGCTGGCCGACGGTCGTGAGGTAGTAGCCGTTGATCACCGGATCGTGGGGAGCTTCGCGCATCGCTGCGCGCGTAGTGGAGATCATCTGATCGAGCGCCGCGAGACGCGACTTCACCATCTCGGGGTTGTAGTCGGTCGCACCGGTCGTGTCGTGCTCGGCGAGGTAGGCGGCGGCCTGCTGGTACATCGCTTCCAGACGCAGCTGCGTCGCGCGCGCGTCCTCGATCGACGCGAACGTCACCGAGTCGCGCCCCCGCGCGCCCGACACGCCTCGGACATTCCCGTCCGCGAGCGGCTGCGTGTCCGCGCTCGAACCCGACGTGCCGATCGACAGAGGATAGTTCGCGCTGATGCGGCCGACGACCGCGCCGCCGACGAGCAGGAGGAACCCAGCGGCGGCGCGCACGGGAGTGCGCAGGTAGCGAACGGTTCGTGCGCGTCTGGCGCCGACCGCCGCGTCCTCGCGCGCCATCAGTCCGGGCGCCGCCGTGAGCTGCTCGTTCGCCAGCGCGCCGGCGATCGAATCCCAGCGCGTGAGCGGGATCCCGATCGCGTCCCGTTCGGCGTGGGCCATCGCGACGAGCGTGCGATACGCCGAGCGTTCGCGCGCACAGTCGGCGCACGCGGCGAGATGCGCTGCCTCGGCCGACGCCGGCTCCTCGTCTCCCAGCGCGGCGAGACGTTCAGTAGACAGGTGCGACATGTGAGCTCGGGGTCTGAATCCTGGTATTCGTTTCACCATCGATCATATGGGCCAGCAGGAGGAATCCGGCCGCGGCGCGCACGGGAGTGCGCAGGAAGCGAACGGTTCGCCCGCGTCTGGTGCCGACCGCCGTGGCCTCGCGCACCGCCAGTGCCGGCTCCGCGGTGAGCGGCTCGTTTGCCAGTGCACTGGCGATCGAATCCCAGCGCGTCAGCGGGATCCCGATCGCGTCATGTTCGGCATGGGCCATCGCAACGAGCGTGCGATACGCCGAGTGCTCGCGCGCGCAGGCGGCGCACTCGGCGAGATGTGCCGCCTCGGCCGCCGTCGGCTCCTCGTCTCCCAGCGCGGCGAGACGTTCAGTAGACAGGTGCGACATGTGAGCTCGGGTTCTGAGTCCTGGTATTCGCTTCACCATC
>JBJMNN010000258.1:0-36394 GCA_045804245.1 Gemmatimonadaceae bacterium
GCTTCACCGCGTCGCACCCGGCCTCGTCGACGAATCGTCGTGCCGTGGCGACGGCAGCCTCGTCGCTGGGCTCGTAGCTTCCGAACGGGAGGTCGCCGACGAGCGGCACGGCGTCGACGCCGCGGCGCGCGGCGCGAGTGAGCACGAGCAGCTCGTCGACGGAGATCTCGCGCGTGGAGGCGTAGCCGAGCACCACGTTCGCCGCCGAGTCACCGACGAGCACCACATCCACGCCCGACGCCTGCGCGATGCGCGCCGTTGGGAAGACATACGCCGTGAGCATGACGATCGGCGTCCCGCGCGCTCGCGCTGCCGCGAGCGAGGGGAGAGCGGCCGCGCCGGCCGCTGCGTTGCGCACGGGTGCGCTCACCGCTCGTGCGGCCCGGGGTGGACGAGCACGTTGTCGATCAGGCGGACGCCACCGAGGTTCGCGGCGATGGCGACGAGCGTCTCGCCCGTGATGCGCGCGACCGGCTCGAGCGTGTCCGGCGCGACGGCGGCGAAGTACTCCGGGGCGATCCCCGCCTCGGCCAGAATAGCCTCTCCCGCCGCGAGCGCCCGCCCCGCGTCGTGCCCACCCTCGGCGACGGCGGCCTCGACGGCGCTCAACGCGCGGAACAGCGCGGGCGCACGCCGCCGCGCCGCCGGATCGAGGCGCACGTTGCGGCTCGACATCGCCAGTCCGTCGGGCTCGCGCACCGTCGGACAGATCACGATGTGCGTCGGAATGTCGAGGTCGCGCACGAGGCGTCGGATGATCAGCGCCTGCTGCGCATCCTTCTGCCCGAAGTAGGCGTCGTCCGGCTGCGCCATGTTGAGCAGCTTCGTCACGATCGTCGCAACGCCGCGAAAATGACCGGGCCCTCGCATTGTCCCTTCCAGCGGATCGGAGAGACCGGCGACCTGCACCGATGTCGCAAAGCCGTCGGGATAGACCTCGTCGACGGGAGGCGCGAACAGGATGTCGACATCGACGCTCCGTGCCAGCTCGGCGTCGCGCGCCTCGTCGCGCGGATAGCGGCTCAGGTCCGCCGGATCGTTGAACTGCGTCGGGTTGACGAACAGCGACACGACGACGAATCCCGACTGCTCCCGCGCAGTTCGCATCAGCTGGAGATGGCCGTCGTGGAAGGCGCCCATCGTCGGCACGAGGCCGATACGTGCGCCGAGCTGGCGCGCCGACACCACGAGGCCCCGCAGCTCGGTCACGGTGCGAACGATCTTCACGCCGCGTCAGTGGCCGGAGCGACCGCGAGCTCACGCGTCGCCGCGGCGAGTGCGTCCCACAGGGGGAGGAGATCGGGCGCAGAGTCGGCGATCGCCTCGCGCTGCCGCGCCGCGGTCGCGACATCGCCGCGCGCGATGGGACCAGTGAGCGCGGCGCGCGCGCCCTGGCGCGCCCAGTTCTCGACTGTCGCCCGGACGAGCGGGACGAGCGCGGCACGCTCAAGTCCGACGGCAGACGCGAGCCGCTCCGCGGCGCCCTCGAGCGTGATGAGGAAGTTCGAGGCGACCGACGCCGCTGCGTGGTAGAGCGCGCGCTGGTCGCGCGGCACGACCTTGACGCGCATGCCGAGCAGCTCGGCGAGCGTACGCGCGGCATCGAGCGCGGCGGGGCTGCTGCCGTCGATCGCGCAGTACGCGCCGTCGAACTGCGCACCGGCCCCGACGACGCTGAGGAGCGGGTGCATCGAGAATCGCTCGTGCGGCGCGAGCAGGTCGAGCGGCGCCGACGCGCTCACATGTCCGACGAGCGGACCCGCTGGAACCATCGCCGCCGTCGCGGCGATCTCGCGGTCGGGGACGCAGAGCAGCACGATGTCGCCACCCGACGGTATCTCGCCGCGCCCCAGCGGACCACGCATATCGGCGCCGGCTCTGCGCAGGGCGGCCGAGAGAGCGTTACCCATACGTCCCGGGCCGATGATCGTGATCGAGGGCATGGGGGAAAGCTAACCGACCTGACTGCTACTACAGTACCGAGTCTTTACTCGGTACTGCAGTGCCAGCAGTTCAGTGCGCCCCCACCGTCGCCTCCTGCTCTTGCTGCGTCTCGGTGATCACGCGCTGCGCCGCCTCGCCGGGCATCTCTTCGTAGCCCTTGAACTCGCGCCGGAGGCGGGCACGCCCATGCGTCATCGACTGCAGCGCGCTGGCGTAGAGGTGAAGCTCGGATTGCGGCACGATCGCACGTACGCGTGTGCCGCGCATGTCGGCCGGCGCAGGCTCGGTGCCGAGGATCTGCGCGCGGCGCGACGAGAGATCGCCGAGCACGTCGCCGAGACAGTCGTCCGGGATGATGACGTCCACCTCGTCGAGCGGCTCGAGAAGCACCGGCTTGCACTTGGGTGCCACCGTCTTGAACGCGAGGATCCCGGCCATCTTGAACGACATCTCGTTCGAGTCGACCGTGTGATACGAGCCGTCGAACAGCTCGACCTTGAAGTCGACGAGCGGGTAGCCGGCGAGCACGCCACGCTCCGACGCCTCGATGATCCCGCGCTCCACGGCGGGGATGAACTTGCTCGGGATCGAGCCCCCGACGATCTGGTCCTCGAAGCGGAAGCCGGTGCCGCGGGGCCCGGGCGCGATGCGCACCCAGCAGTCGCCGAACTGGCCGCGGCCGCCGGACTGCTTCTTGTGTCGTCCCTGCCCTTCGGCGCGGGCGCGGATCGTCTCGCGATAGGCGATGCGCGGGCGATGCAGCTCGGCGGAGACGCCGAACTTCCGCTTCAGCTTCGATAGCGCGACCTCGAGATGCCGCTCGCCGAGACCGGTGACGAGCGTCTCGTGCGTCTCGGCGCTCCAGTGCGACTCGAAGCTCGGATCCTCGTCGTGCAGCCGATGGAGTCCCGCCTGCAGCTTCTCCTCGTCGGCGCGATTCACCGGCGAGATCGCCATCTGCACGAGCGGCTCGGGGAAGTCGATCTGCGGCAGCCGCACCGGATGGGCGCGCGTCGAGAGGGTGTCGTTCGTGTGGGTGTTGCGGAGCTTGGCGACGCAGCCGATGTCGCCGGCATGAAGGCGCGGCACCTCGATGCGGTCGCGGCCCTGCGTGACCGAGAGGTGGTTGAGCTTCTCGGCGCCGGCGCGCGTGGCGTTGAACATCTCCTCGCCGTTGGCGACGGAACCGGAGAGGATGCGGAAGACGCTCACGTCGCCGACATGGGGCTCGCTCTGCGTCTTGAACACCAGCGCGGCGAACGGCGCGTCATCGTTGGCGTGGATCTCGACCGTGTGGTCGCCTTCGGCGCCGACGAAGGCGTGGACCTCCTCCATCTCCCACGCGTTGGGCATCAGCTCGACGATCGTGGAGAGCACGGCGCGGGTACCGTAGTTGTGCGTCGACGAGACGCAGAAGAGCGGGAACAGCTCCATGCGCTTCATCGCGTCCTTCATCGCGCGGATCGCCTCGTCGCGCGCGATCTCGCCGCCGTCGAGGTAGCGCTCGAGGAGCGAGTCGTCGGTCGCGGCGATCGTCTCGATCAACTCCGCGTAGTAGCGGTCGAACTGCGGCTGCACCTCCGGCGGGACGTCGGTCTCCTCGTAGGCGCCGGTCTTGGTGCCGCGCGCGTAGACGTGCGCCTTCTTGTCGAAGAGATTCACGATCCCGTGGAAGTCCGGCCCCTCGCCGACGGGGACTTCGATCGGGATCACCTTTGACGTGAGACGCGACTTGATCTGCTGATAGATCGCGTCGAAGTCGGCGTTCTCCTTGTCCATCATGCTGACGACGAAGAGCACGGGATCACCGCGGGAGACCGCTTCCTGGAACATCCGCTCGGTACCGACCTCGACGCCGGAGGTGGCACCGACGACGCAGAGCGCGCCGTCGGCCGCGGCGAGACCGGCGACCGCGTCGCCCTGGAAGTCGAGGAATCCTGGCGTGTCGATCAGGTTGATCTTGGTGTCCACCCACTCGGCGAAGGCGCAGCCGAGGTTGATGGAGTAGCCGCGCTCGACCTCTTCGGGGGCCGAGTCGGTGAGAGTGGTACCGTCCGCGATGTTGCCGTGGCGTTTACTGGAGCCGGACACGAAGGCGAGCGCTTCGACCAGACTGGTCTTGCCGCTCGCTCCGTGTCCGACCACCGCGATGTTGCGGATTTCCGATCCCCGATACTCTCGCATGCGCGTGCCTCACGTCTGAGCTATGAGAGTGTGCCGACTGGAGGAGCAGCGCGGAGCCAGGCACGCAGCGTTTCGTCGCCGGCCTCGAAGAGGGCGACCGGGTCCACCGCCAGGGCGCGCACCGATTGGCGCCCGTCGCTGATGCAGCGAAACACGAGGGCGCCACCCGGGCCGTCGCGCTCCTCGAGCGCGGCGCTCCAGAGGCGCCCTTCGTCGTCGGTGAACACACGCTCGCCCCCGGACGACCGTTGCGGCGGGTTGCGCGTGGAAGCTCTCTGCACTGCACCACCTGTGATGCGGTCGAGTAAGACATGCGAGAGGGCAAACCGGGTGTCAAGCGGGCAAACGAAACGGGCCCCGCTGTCCCAGCCGAGGCCCGATCGTTATGTCGCTATTCTCTGACGAGTCAGGATTCGTCGCTCAATCTCCGTCGTAGTCGAAGGCCAGACCGTCGGCTTCGCGCAGACGGTCGAGGACGGATTCCAGCGGTGCGAACACGGGCGCGGTGAGGCCGATGATCGGTCCCAGCGACACCGTGATCGCGCGGCGCGCGCCTTCCGGCCAGTCGGGCATCGAGAGTCCGGCCACGAGGCGCCGGATCAGGTGACCGCACTCACCGAGCAGCTGTGACGCGGTGGCATGCAGGATCTCGAGTGGAATCTCGAGCTCGCGGCTCACGAGCTGACCCGTGCCCGCATCACGCCATGCCGCATCGCCGACCGCGCCTCGTTCGGCCCACACGCCGAGATGACGAATCGCGTCCAGGTTCTCGTGCCCCTCCCCGGTCCGATGCGACTCCACCGCCGCCGCGAGTGCCAACGCCAGCAGTTCCACGTTCGGGACGCCATAGAGCGTGACGACGTCGCGTGCCGGCCGCTGTGGAGCATGCGACGACGGCGCGGTGTTGACGTGCGCCAGCACCGGCGAGTGATCGGGGCTTTCCTCGAGCATCACGAGGACGTCCATATCCCCTCCCTGAAAAGTGACCTGCTCGGCCATCGCACGCTCTCACGACGAGCACGCACAGGTGGAAGATTCAGCGCAGCCATGCGCCGAGCTCCCTTAGATCGAAACACGATCGGTTCGCCAAAGTTCCGCGCCGCTTGTCACGCGCGTGTCGCGCTCAGGTCCCGATGGGGGAACGAAGCGCCGCGAACGCCGACCTGCTGTCTAGTAGCGGCTCGCGCTCGTGCCTGGTGAAAAGGCAAAGCGCATGCCGAGCACCAGTGCGCTTGCGCCAACGACGTAGAGCGCACGCAGCTCCCCCACGGCGAGGAGTGCAGACAGACCGCCATCGACGCGAGCAGCCAGGTGGACGTGGAGGAGATAGCCGACGAGCGCTACTCCCGCCGCCGCAACGAGAACGCGGAACGTGCGGAACGATGCTGAGAGCCGCGCGACGATCATTCCCGCCAACGCGCCCACTACTAGCACCACCAGAACCCCCAAGATCGTCACAATCGGATCGAACCCCCACACGCCGTCCGCACGCGTGCCAAGCAACGTATACGCTGTGGCGTTGAGTGGACGAAGTGCTGTACCGGCGCGACGCCCGATGCCGATCAGCAGACCCATCACCGCTGCCGACGCAACGAGCCCTGCCTCGAGGCCGCGACGTACGACGGACCGTTCACGTCGGGGTTCATCGCGCTCGGGCGAGCTCGATGGTGGGATGATCCAGGGCGCGCTCACGTCGGAAAGGAATCGAGGTGAAACGGCGTGCGGTAGTGGTGGAAAAGGAACGCGCCCACCTCATCGGTGGGCGCGTTCACAAGCTCACGTACGCCGCGAGCTATTCGGGACACTCACCCTCACAGGTTCGTCCAGAGCCCATTCCGTAGCCCTGTTCATACGCCGAGAAGTGCTTGATGCGGCGCATGCTGATCCCCATCCACGTGTCGACGTACGTCCGCAATGAGGCATCGCTGGCCGTCTCGTCGATCGGTGTCGACCCGAGTGTCGGGGCGTAGAGGATGTTGAAGCGTGAGAGGTCGCCCGTCGCGTCCTTCGCATCGGGCGTGAACATGACGATCCAGACCCACTTCGACGATGACGTCGATGGAACGAAGCGAAGTGCCGGCGTGAAATCCACCGACGTCGTCCCGTCGTGACGACGCACTTCCGCGTGCACGCGCAGCGAAGACTGCAGCGGCGAGCAGGGGTCGTCCCAAGTGCCGGGCCCGTACGAGCTCGTGGCTGGATCGCAGACGGATCCCGCCGGGAACACGACCGCATGGTCACCGGTGTAGAAGACGCCACCGTTCGGACCGACGTAGAAGTCGACCGACGCGGAGTCCGGAAGGCCGCCACTGAGAGCCAATCTCGGCCGCCCCTGCGGCGCGAGACTCATCGGCGCCGGTCCGGCGACGGGAGCCGCCAGAGTCGGGGACGTCGGCGGCGACACGACGTCGCCGCGGCAGCCCGCCAGCACCGCGAGGACGAGCAGTGGGCCGGCGGTAAACCTACTGATGCGACGCATGGCATCACCTACATAGACGGCTTCACGCGAGACGTGTCCGGCGTCGGACAGCTGCCTCGTGCATCTACCACTCTCGATGCGCGCCGGACTCCGCGCGCTGGATGCCACGGCTCGATGTGGAGACGACCGGAGCCGACGGCACTGTATACCAATATGGGTCACTTTCCTTCCGGGTCAACAGCTTTTTGCACCGTCGAATAACAGGACACCGAATCGCTCCCGAACATGAACGTTCTCGCGAAGCTCCGGGTGCTCATCATACCGCCGAACGGCACTGTCGATCAGATCAGGTGCGTGCTCCCGTAGCGTCAACCCGAACTCCGCGACCAGCCAGCTCGCTCCGTACACGTCCCGAGGCTCCGCGAGCGCGAGCGCGAATCGGAAGCGCTCGCACGCCTCGACGGGCGACCGTCGCAGAGCGAGGTGAATCGGCAATGCTTCGACCAGCTCGCGCCCCTGGAACCAGTCGGGCAGCTTCGCGGCGAGTGGCTCAAGCTGATCGTTGAGGCGCGACGCTTCCTCGAGCTGACCGAGTGCCAGCCTGCACAGCCCCATGCTGGCGAGCGCTCCGGCCTTGATCTCGGATTGACCGATGCGCTCCGCGAGCTCGGTCGCGAGCTCATAAATCTCGGCAGCACGCTGGAAATCAGCCTGTTGCCGGCCAAGATGTCCCAGGTTGTATGTGATTCCCAATTGAAGCTCGGTCTGCTGCGCCTCCGCGCTGAGGCGCAGTGCCTCGTCGAGGGTGCGCGACGCCTGCTCGTACTGGCCACTTCTGCACTCGATCACGCCGAGATTGAGCGACGCGCGAGCCCACAGATCGATCAACCCGGCGGTTCGGGCAAAGGTCACGGCCGACGCGAGGCTCTCGCGAGCGGGAGCGAACTGGTTCGCCGTCAACTCGAGGAAGCCGATGTTGTTGAGTAGCCGGACACGCCTGAACACATCGCTCAGCGGGACGATGAGCTCGAGCGCGTGGCGGAAAAGCTCACGGGCGCGCGGTGGGTCCGAGAGAATGACACACAGCGCCAGCCGATTGTACGAGTCGCAGAGCAGCACGGGATCTCCGACGTGCTCCGCGATGGCGACGCAGTCTTCCGCCACGCGTTGCGCCTCGCGCGGCTCTCCGAGCCTCGCCAGCATCTGGGAGCTGATGAGCAGAATCGCGGCACGCTCGACGTCGGCGCCCGCGAGCGTCGCTTCATCCATCAGCGCGAACAGCGCCCCCAGCGTCTCCCGCGCGCCCTGCCCGCGCTGCATCCGTACGAGCGTCCGCATTCGCTTGAGCCGGATCGTCGGCACCGGATCCTCGTCACCCTCGTACCAGTTGAGGGCGAGATCGCACAGCGCCTCAGCCTCCTCGTAGTGGCCCGCCGCCTCGGCGAGCTCGGCGAGCCGGACGCGCACGCTGGCGAGCGCCGCAGGAGAGGGGGCGTGGCGCGCCGCAACGGTCAGCAGCGCCGATGCCGCACCCAGGTCGTGCAGCGCCAGCGCTGCGTCCGCCGCCAGCACCGCGTGCCGGTGGGTCTCGGCGCTGTGACCTGCCGCCTCGAAGTGCGACGCGATCAGCGAGTTCGATGCACCGGTTTTGCCGAGCGCGCTCGCCACGCGCGCGTGCATCTCCGCGCGTCGCTCGGATGGCAGACTCTCCCGAACCACGCGCGCCAGCTCGTCGTGCGAGAACAGGTATGACGCGCAGTCGCGGTCGTAGGTCGGCGTGAGGATCCGTGCGTCGACTAGGCACCGGATGCCGTCGCGCATCGTCACCTCGTCCCACTCCCCCGCCCGCCGCAGAAACGTCTCGTCGAACTCTCGGTCGAGCGTCGCCACGAGCTCGAGCACGGGAGCGCAGCTCGCCGGCAGGCGCGCCACGCGCCGCTCGATCACCTCGTTGAAGGTGACGCTCGCGGGCAGCTCGCGGAGGTCGCTCCAGCGCCAGCGCTCCCCCTCCCGCACGAGGTGCCCCCCCTCCTCGAGATCGCGCAGCAGATGCGCGACGTGGAGGGGATTCCCCTCGGTGTGGCGATACACGTATGCGAGGAGGTCGCGGCCCGCCTCGCCGTGCGCCATCGCCCCCTCGACCCAGCGCTTCACGTCGTCGCGGGTGAGGCGGGTCATGCGGAGCTCGTCGTGATGCGGGCGCGAAGCCAGGCGCGACCATCGCTCCAGCGCGTCGTCCGACTGATCGCCGGTGCGGATGGTCAGCACGAGTACGATGCGCTCACTCTCCAACTGTGGCACGAGATGCTCGAGCGCGTCCCACGAGGCTGCGTCCGCCCACTGCATGTCGTCGAGCAGGATCAGAAGCGGGCGCTGTTGCGCGGCGAGCCGGAGGAAATCGGCGAGCTCCTCCAGCAAGCGAACCTTGCTGCCGCCGCGCGTGAGCTCCTCGGGCGCGCGCTCGAGCGAGGCATCCAGCAGCGACAGCTCGCGCCACACGCGCGTGCTCTTGACCGGGAGGCGGCGCACAGAGCGCAGTACCTCGCTCCAGAGCGCATAGGGCTCGGGCAAGCGCTGCTCGTGACAGGCGGCGCTCACGAGCGAGCCGCCGCGGAGCCGTACCTCGGGGCCGAGCATCTGCACGAGCGAGCTGCTTCCCACACCGCTCTCGCCGATCACGGCGACGACGCGCGCGACACCGCGTGACATGTCGTCGAGTGACTCGGACAGTCGCGCCAGCGGCTCGGCCCGTCCGACGAACCGATCGAGGTCGAGCCCGCCCATGTGGCGCGCGTGCGCGAACGCCGCATTGTCGCCGCCCGCCTCGGCCTGCGCACGCCGGGCGGCCCGCACGAGCCGATCGAAGTCTTCGCCATGATCGGGCGCCGCAGCCGCGCCGAGCGAGAGCGTCAATCTGATCGGCTGGTCAGTCACGCCCCCCGTGAAGCGATGCGTGCGCACGGCAGCGAGCAGCCGCGCCGTGATCGGCTGAGCCACGAGCATCGGGCCGTCGACCATCACGAGCAGCTCGTCCCCCGCGAGCGCCACGGCGTCGGTACCCCGCAGGCTCCGCCGCACGAGGACCACGAGCTCGCGCAGCATTACCTCGACGCGCCGCGGGTCGATCTTCGATCGGAGCTCGACGAGGCGCGCCGGCACCGCCGACATAAGCACCACCGGTCGCGTCGCGGCGACCGAGCTCGCCAGCACGGCCAGCTCCGCTGGGCTCAGATGTGGGGCAAAATCGTCGGCGAGCATGGAGAGGCGCGTGCGTCGAGGCGTCGAGGACGGCGGCGGCGACGCCGACGGCACCCAACCCTAGGGGCTGGAGTATCCCAATGGCAAGCCGGGCCGTGCCACATCTTAACTTCGGCCGGTCGCGATCGTCGAACGAGCGAGCCACCATTCCATCTCAACGACACAGGCCGGCGACGCATGCGCCACATCCCACGCCTTCTCGTGCTCTCGACGCTGGCCGCCGGTATCTCGTGCGCGCCGGCAGGTTCAGTCGCGACCAGCATCGCGCCGGCCGACGCCGCGACACGGCTCGTGGTCGTACCGCCGACGGAGCCGCGCGAACAGACAGCCGACCAGCAGGTTCGGCACGCGCTCGACCGGCTGGGTTTCGGCCCGCGTCCCGGCGACGTGGCGCGCGTGCGCGAGCTGGGCGTCGACAAATGGATCGCGCTGCAGCTCGCGCCCGACCTCGTGCGCGACTCGACCACCGATGCGCTCGTCGCGTCGGCGTTCGAGACGTACCACGCCGACACGCGCGATCTCGTGTCGCTCGCGCAGGCGGGGCAGCAGGCAATCCGCCAGCGCGCGCGGCAGGCCGCGCAACAGGGCGACACGGCCAGCAAGCGCGAGCTGCGCGCCGACGCGCTGCGTGACGATCCACAACTGCGCGAGCAGCTTCGCCGAGGCCGTCGTGTCGTGGGCGACGTCCAGGCGGTGAAGCTGGCACGCGCCGTCGCGAGCGAGCGGCAGCTCGAAGAGGTGATGACGGACTTCTGGGAGAACCATTTCTCCGTCTTCGCAGGCAAGGGCCAGACGCGGATCTTCATTCCATCGTACGATCGCGACGTGATCCGGCCGCGCGCGCTCGGCAAATTTCGCGACCTGCTCGGCGCGGTGGCGGAGAGTCCCGCGATGCTGTTCTACCTCGACCAGTTCCAGAGCACGGTCGACTCGGCGCACACGCCGCTGCGCAACGCCCGGCCGGCGCGCCGGCGCCCCGCCGGCCGCGCCCGCGGACTGAACGAGAACTATGCGCGCGAGCTGCTCGAGCTGCACACGCTCGGCGTCGACGGCGGCTACAGCCAGCGCGACGTCATCGAAGTTGCGCGCGCGCTCACCGGCTGGACGATGAACCCGCGCCAAGGAGCCGGCTTCGTCTTCCGCCCGGAGATTCATGACGCCGATGCGAAGGTGGTGCTGGGTCATCGCCTCGCGGCCGGCCGCGGCATCGAGGACGGCGAGGAAGTGCTCGACATCGTGGCGCGGCATCCGGCGACGGCACGGTTCATCGCGCGCAAGCTCGCGATCCGATTCGTGAGCGACGATCCGCCACCCGCGCTCGTCGAGCGCGCCGCAGCGACGTTCCGCCGCACCGACGGCGACATCCGCGAGACCGTGCGCACGATCGTGACGAGCCCGGAATTCTTCAGCCGCGCGGCGTACCGTGCCAAGGTGAAGAGCCCGTTCGAGCTCGTCGCGTCGGCGCTGCGCGCGGTCGGCGCGCGGCCCGATACCACGCCGCGCTCGGCGCAGCTCGTTGGATTTCTCGGTGCGCCGATCTTCGGGCACCAGGCGCCGAACGGGTGGCCGGAGACCGGCGACTCGTGGATGAATGCGGGCGCGATCCTCAATCGCATCAACTTCGGGCTCGCGCTCGCCGGCGGGCGCCTGCCCGGCGCGAGCGTCGCGCAATGGCCCGAGGCGGCGCGGCTGCGGAGTGCGTCGCGCGGCCAGCAGGCGGATGCGGTGGTCTCGGCGTTCCTCGGCGGACAGGCGTCGCCCGATACGCGCGAGATCCTGATGACGGGAGAGAACCCGCTCGCGACGAAGCTCGCCGCGCAGGGCGCATCAACGCCGGCCGCGCCGACGATGGAATCGAACGACGCTGAGCCGATGACGAGCATGCAGGAGAACGCGCGCGGACGAATGAACGCGCGACCGATGCCACTCGGACGTCCCGTGCAGCTCGAGGGGCTCGCGCAGGTGGTGGGACTCGCCATCGGCGCACCAGAGTTCCAGCGCCGCTGACACACGCGCCGACACACGCGAAGGAGAGACCGATGGATCGCCGAGTGTTCATGAAATCCGGAGCGATGGCGCTGGTCACGATGGGACTGAGCCCGAGCTTCCTGCGCCGCACGGCGTACGGCGCCGAGCTGCTGCGCGGCGCGTCCGTCGGCGGCAACGCGCGAGGCCGCACGCTCATCTGCCTTTTCCAGCGCGGCGCGGCCGACGCGTTGAACGTCGTCGTGCCGCATGGCGAAGCGGCGTACTACCGGCTTCGCCCGAACATCGCGATCCCCCGGCCGACGATGGCCGGCGGCGTGGCGGGCGCGGTCGATCTCGACGGGTTCTTCGGACTGCACCCCGCGCTCGCGCCGATGAAGCCACTCTGGGATCGCGGGATGCTGGCCCCGGTGCACGCGGTGGGAAGCCCGAGCAGCACGCGCTCGCACTTCGACGCGCAGGACTACATGGAGACGGGCACGCCCGATCAGAAGTCGACGCGCGACGGCTGGCTCAATCGCTATCTCGCGCTGCGCGGAACGTGCGAGGCCGGATGCGCGCACGACACCGCGTCGGCGCCGTTCCGTGCCGTCGCGATGACGCAGCAGACGCCGCGCATCCTCGAGGGACCGCAGGCGACGATCGCCATGAGCTCACTCGACGAGTTCAGCGTGCGCGCGGCCGGGCCCGCCGTCGACAGGCTCGAAGCGCTGTACCGCACCGGAAACGCAGACGTGGTGCATGCGGCCGGCGGCGAGATGTTCGCGGCGGTGAAGATCCTCCGCTCGGCGAATCCGCGGCAGTACGCAGCGCGCAACGGTGCCGAGTATCCGGCGTCGCAGTTCGGCCAGCGACTGAAACAGATCGCACAGCTCATCAAGGCCGACGTCGGGCTGGAGGTCGCGTTCGCCGACGTGGGCGGCTGGGACACGCACGTCAATCAGGGCGGCGCGACCGGGCAGCTCGCGCAGCGGCTCGACGACTTCGCGCGCTCGGTGGCGGCACTCGTCACGGACCTCGGCGACCGCATGGCCGACGTCACGATCCTCACGATGTCCGAGTTCGGCCGCACGGCGCGACAGAACGGGAGCGCGGGCACCGACCACGGACACGCCGGCGCGCTGTTCGTCATCGGCGGCAGCGTGAAGGGGGGCAAGGTGTACGGAAAGTGGCCCGGCCTCGAGCCCGAGCAGCTGCACGAGGGCCGCGACCTCGCGTTGACGACCGATTTCAGATCGGTCTTCTCGGAGGTGGCGGCGAAGCAGCTGGGGGCGAAGAGGCTGGATGTGTTATTTCCGGGGTATGATTCCGCGGAGAAAGACTGGCTTCAGCTTTTGTGATTGTATTGGGTTGTCAGAATCGGAAGATCTTCCTCAACACCTTCCCGATCCCATCCACACCACGCTGGATCGGGTCCTGGGGGCGGGGGCCCATGTCGATCGGGACCTCTTCCTCCTGGTAGATCGGCTCCGTGTGCACGTTGCACGTCTCGGTCGGCTCGGTGCCCGGCTTGAAGTATTCGCGCTTCTTCACGGGGCACCATTCGTTGGCGAGCATCCCTGTGCCCGGATCGATGACGCGCATCGTCATGCCGGCGGGCGGTCGCCACCCCTCGGCCGATGACTCCGGCTCGTGCCAGCCATTGAGATAGAAGTCGGCCCATGCCGGCGCGGCGAGATGTCCGCCCGAGGCGTGCGGCGCGATCTGCTTCGGCGTGTCGTAGCCGAACCAGACGCCGGCGACGAGCGTCGGCGTGTAACCGACGAACCAGACGTCGGCCGCGTTGTTGGTCGTCCCCGTCTTCCCAGCGACCGGGCCCCGCACGCCGGCGTCGCGCACCGTACGCGCCGTGCCATTGTCGACGACGCCGCGCAGCATCGACGTGAGCTGATACGCATCGCGCGGGTCCATCACGGTATCGGGTTGCGCCGTCTCCGCGGCCCACAACACCGTTCCATCGGCCGACTCGATGCGGCGCACGAGGCGCGGGTGCACGCGGAGCCCGCCGTTGCCGAACGGCGCATACGCCGCCACCAGCTCGAGCGGCGTTACGTCCACGGCGCCGAGCGCGATGGCGGGATAGCTCGGCAAGGGACTGGAGATACCGTTGCGACGCGCCGCCTGGATGACGTTCGGGATGCCGACCGTCTGGCTCACGCGCACCGCGGCCGCGTTCGACGACACGGCCAGCGCCTTCGTAAGCGTGATCGTGCCGATGTAGTTGTCTTCGTAGTTCGCCGGCCGCCACACCGTGCGACCCTGCATGACTTCCACCGGCTCGTCGTCGACGAGCGTGGCGGGCGTCATCCCCGCCCTGAGCGCGGCGGCGTAGACGAACGGCTTGAATGCCGAACCCGGTTGCCGTCGCGCGCGGAAGGCGCGGTTGAAGCCTTTCTTGCTGCGCCGGCCGCCGACGAGCGCGCGGATGTCGCCCGTGCGCGGATCCATCGCGACGAGCGCGCCCTGCGCGGGCTCGGTGAGCCGTCCACCGGAATACTGTGTCTCGCGGCTCACGGCCGCGGCCTGGCGCAGCACCGCGCGGTCGGCGGCCTTCTGTGCGGTGAGATCGAGCGTCGTGTAGACGGTGACGTCGCCCTCCTGCAGCGCATCGGGGAGGATCGAGTCGATGAACACGCGCACGGCGTCGAGCGCGAGCGGCTCGTTGCCGGTGTCGGGGCGCCACTCGTCCTCGGCGATCGCGAGGCGCTGCTGCGCCGCCGTCGTCGCCTCGCCTGGCGTGATGTACCCTTCCTGCGCCATGAGCGCGAGCACGAGGTTGCGCCGGCGCAGCGCGCGATCGGGATGATCGCGCGGTGTGTAGGCGCTCGGCCCCTTGGGCAGCGCGGCGAGCACGGCACCCTCGCCGATCGACAGCTTCGACACGCTCTTGCCGAACAGATCGCGGCTCGCCGCCTCGACGCCGTTCATCCCGTTGCCGAGATAGATCAGGTTGAGGTAGAGCTCGAGGATCTGGTCCTTGGTGAGCTCACCTTCGATGAGTCGCGTCAGCCGAAGCTCGATCAGCTTGCGGCGCAGCGTACGGCCGCCACGCATCTTCACGAGGAAGGA
Source organism: Gemmatimonadaceae bacterium (assembly GCA_045804245.1). GTDB lineage: Bacteria > Gemmatimonadota > Gemmatimonadetes > Gemmatimonadales > Gemmatimonadaceae > AG11. Next base: position 14,861 of record JBJMNN010000258.1, read on the forward strand.
GTTGCGTGCCACCTGCATGGTGATCGTGCTGAATCCCTCGCGCACGCCGAGATGGCGGACATTCGACGCGATGGCGCGGAAGAGACCACGCCAGTCGAGCCCATTGTGCTCGTAGAAGCGGCGGTCTTCGGTGGCGAGGAAGGCCTGCCGCACGTGAAGCGGGATCGCGTCGATCGGGACGTTGACGCGGCGCACGATCGCGATGCGGCCAAGGAACCGGTCGCTGCGGTCGAGGATCTTGCCCCCTTCCCCGGGCCGGAACGCCCGGATCTCGCCGCGCGTGGGACAGCCGGAGAAGCCGCAGGTCGTCAACCACGCATCGAACAGCACGATGCCGATGCAGCCGAGCGCGAGCGCGGTGAGCGAACGCCACTGCCGGCGCATCCAGACCTGGGCAGGCTCGCCCGGCGCGTGGAGGCGCTCGCGGAACACGGCGATCCGGTCGTTCAGACGGCGGGTGAGCTCGGACACTTGAAGAGCGGTTGGCTACACAAACTGGTACGGGTGCTGCGGAGGCAGGTTTCTGGCCGCGGAGCATGCGAGCGGCGGTCTCTCCCGTTATCCTCGAACCGTACGCCTCCCTCCCCATTCTCTTGTCACCCCACAGGTCGGAAATGGATCGCCGAATACTCGCCATCCTGCTGCTGGTCGCCGCGTGCGCCAGCGGTGAATCCTCACCGAGCCGCGGCGGCTCGACCGACTCGGCCGCGCCGCGGGCGGCGGGCGACAGCGGCCGGCGCGACGAGCCGACGGCGCGCAACAGCGCGGCGGGTGACGTCGCGCCGGCCAGTGCGAGCGCGGGAGGCACGCTGGCGCCCAATCCGCAGGGCCGGATTCCGGTGCTCGAGTATCACGTGATCGGTGGCGACAAGAACACGCTCTACACCCGAACCGTCGCGAGCTACAAGGCCGATCTCGAGGAAGCGTACCGGCTCGGCTACCGGCCGATCACGATCAGGCAGATGTTGGACAAGGATTGGCGCGACGTACCGCCCGGGACCGCGCCCGCCGTGTTCGTGTTCGACGACGCGTCGGACTCGCAGTTCCGGTATCTCGAGCAGAACGGGAAGCTCGGGATCGACCCGACGAGCGCGGTGGGCATCTGGCTCGACTTCGCCAGGACGCACCCCGGTTGGAAGAACCGCGCGGTGTTCTGCATGCTGAACGGGGGCGCGGCGGGACACAACTTCTTCGGCGACAACCCCAAGTGGGGAGGACAGAAGAAGGAGTGGCGGTTCCAGAAGGTGAAGTGGCTCGCCGATCAGGGGTTCGAGCTGTGCGCGCACACGCTCTGGCACGCGAAGCTGAACAAGTACCCGGACGCGGTGGTGCAGGAGCAGATCGCCCGCAACGTGATGGGGATCGACTCGGCAGTCGCGGGCTACAAGATCCGCACGTTTGCGCTGCCGTACGGTCTCTGGCCGAAGAACCGGCCGCTGGCCTGGCAGGGAAGCTGGACCGACCCGAAGACGAGACAGGCCCACAACTACAAGTTCGACGCGGTGCTGGAGGTGGCGGGGGGGCCGGCGCGCAGTCCGTACGACCCGCAGTTCAATCCGAAGAGCATCAACCGGATCGAGGCGATCGGGACCGACATCAGCCGGCAGCTTGACAAGCTGGCCAAGGACGGGACTCGATTCGTGCCGCCGGCGAAATAGTTACACCCGGAGAGAACAACGGTCATAGCAGCGGGGGCGGCGCCGACTCGGCATCGCCCCCGCGTGCGTTGTCGTCGCATATGCATTTGTCGTCGCATATGCATATAAGGTATGCCAGGGATGCGCTCGGCCCGGCCGATGTGGAAAACGTGAGAAAAGAGGGGGTATCTGGGTCAGAATGCCCCCCCTTGAGCGGGCAGCCGAAGCTGCCGATGCTCTCTTGGATGGGAAACGTGTACCCTTCCCCAGACCGCGTCCGACGGAGGTCGTGTGGCTTCTGAGACGGCTGAGAGCATGCGGCACCGGGCCTTCTTCACCGAGCTGGCCTCGCTTGGGGACACAGATCCCTCATGGCGGGCGGTGACGGCGGGGCTGGTCGTGCTGCGGCTGGTCGAGGCGTGGGTCGAGGAAGGTCCCCGAGTGGTCGCCGCGGACAGCTGGGGCATTCGCTCCGTTCGCGCGGCGATCGAGGACATGCCCGAAGGGATGCCGGCCCGCACGCTGCTCGCCGGCGTGGTGGAGGCGCTGGCCTCGGCGCGCGGCGGTGACCTGCACGCGGTGGCGCCCAGGTTGATGGCGTACGCGCGGTCGCTGGACCTCGATGCGCGCTGGACGCTAGCGGCGGACGTCTACGAGACGATCCTGAACCACGTGCATCCGGTGGAGGATGCGGACGTCGCCGTGGACGCGCTCCTGCGCCGCGGCTACTGCCTGCGACAGACCGGTGATCTGCCGGGCGCGTCGTCGGCCTACGCCACGGCGGGGGAGGTCGCGACCCGGTGCGGCGACATCGTCGGTGCGCTTCGCGCCCGGATCGGCGAGGCGAGGGTCCTGGCGGCGAAGGGCAACCTTCCCGGGGCCGACGCCCTGCTCGAGGAGACCGTGGTGAAGGCGAGCGAGCACGAGCTGACCGAAGTGCGGTCGCTCGCCACGCACGACCGTTCGTACGTCGCGCACATGCGCGGCCAGTTCGATGCGGCGGTGCGATTCGCATACGAGGCCATGCGCGAGAGCACGAGCGAGCGTGAGCGGGACCGCATCCTCGGCGATCTCGCCGGCTCGTTCTACATGCTCGGCGTGAAGTCGGCTGCGCGCGACGCGTTCTCGATTCTCGCCGCCACGGCACAGGAGCAGTACCAGCGCTGGGTCGCGGCGATCAACCTGATGGAGCTCGCGGCCGAGGAGGGTGTGAGCCTCCAGTTCGAGCGATATCGGCAGCAGCTGGCGAGCACGAAGCTGCCCCCGCTGCTCCAGACACAGTTCGAGCTCCACGTGGGCCGCGGATACCAGACCTTCGGCGAATACTCCGCGGCGCGCACGTGGCTGGAGCGCGCCGTACGCAGCGCGTCGGCGTACTCCCTCAATCAGTTCCTGTTCGAGGCGGAGAGCGCCCTGGCGAACAACGAGCCGAAGGCGATGCCTCGTCCGACGGCGATGACGTTCGAGATTCCGGACGACGTCAACGAGATCGCGGCCGATCTGAGAGAGATGCGAGCGGCGATGTCCGTCTGAGAATCCGGAGCGGCGGGTCGGTCAGGAGCTCGAGCCGCTCACGACGATGGGCGCATCCTTCCGCGGCGCAGTGGGTGACGTGCCGCAGGCGGTGGCGACCAGCGAGGCGATCGTCAGGACGACGAGGGTGAGTTGGCGACGGGACATTGAGCGACTCCGGAGCGGGTGATTGGGGGATTGAGGGACCTCACCGCCGAAAGTAGGGTCGCGATGCATCGCGTAAACCGGCATTTTGCGACAAAATTCCCGGTTTTTGCGACATTTTTCCCGCGCCTCGATTGCACGTCGCCGCTCTGCTTCCGCGCAACCTCCTGGCTCACCTCCGTGTCGTGCTGAGAGAGCAACACTCTCTGAGCGCGGTCGGGAGCGCGTCGGAGCTGCGCACGCTGCTGCGGTCGTCGGTGGTCGACGTGCTGGTCGTCGACCCGGCGATGCACGCAGAGAAGCCGGACGCCGCGCTGGAGGAGGTCGTCGCGGCTTACCCGCAGGTGCCGACGATCGTCTACACGATGCTGACGCCCGCGGCGATGCGGCAGGTGGTGCGGCTGGCGCGCGTGGGACTGCAGCACGTGGTGTTGAACCGCTTCGACGACGAGCCGAGTCGGTTCCTGGATCTGATCGAGCGTGCACCGGCGCAGCCACTGGCCGAATCGATGTTGCAGGAGCTGGCGGTGCCGTTGCGGGCGCTCCCGGTGATCGTAGCCCGGGCGATCGAGCATTTGATTCGCTCACCTGCCCGGGTGAACAACACGCAGGAGCTGGCGAGCCTCGCGGGAATGACTCCGCGGACGCTGAACCGGCATCTCATGCCGCTTGGATTGCAGCCGCGAGAACTGTTGATCTGCGCTCGGCTGCTGAGGAGCTATACGTTGCTGCGGGAGCCGGGCGTGCGGGTGAAGGAAATCGCCTTCAATCTGGGATATGGCGATCCCGATCATCTGACGGAGCAGCTCCGCGAATGGACGGGATGTTCACCGAAGGATCTGCGAGGCACGTTGACTCCGGATCGATTCGTACGGTTGCTGGCCTCGCACCTGTTGCGGTCGAACGCGGAGCACGGAGTGGAGGACGCGGCGGAGCCGGTATGACGACAGCAAGCGCGCGATGGGAAGTGATGCGATCGACGAGGGCCACCATGGGTGAGGGCGGAGTGCAACCAGAGCGGGCGCGCGTGCTGATCGTCGACGACGAGCCGGCGATCTGCAAGGCGCTGAAGCTCGCGCTGGAGCGCGCGGGCTACGACGCGATGGCCGCGCAGTCGGGCGACAGCGCGCTGAGCGTGCTCTCGCGCGAGCGCGTGGACGTGCTGCTGCTCGATCTGCGGATCCCGGACACGCGCGGCGACGTGGTGTTCGAGCTCGCGGCGGCGACGCACCCGCACCTGCGCCACCAGACGCTGTTGATGACGGGTGACATCTCCGAGCGCGCGCAGAGTTTGATCGAAGCGTGCAAATGCCCCATGATCCAGAAGCCATTCGATCTGAGCGAGATGATCGCGGCGATCGATGCACTCGTGCCGCGCCGCGGGCGCGAAGCCGAGGGGAAGAGCGCCTAACCTCCTCGTCGCAGGTGCAGGTGAGAATCGAGTCGAGGGGAGGACCGGTGACGGTCCTCCCCTCGTGGCATTCCGGGCGGAATGGTCACGTCTACCTGTCGCGTGTACTCCGCGTCAGGCGATTACCTCCGGTCGCCGAGTCGGAGCTCGAGGATCGGCTGCAGTCCATAGGGACCGGCGTCGCCACGCCTGGCGTTGGCGATGAGGGCGGTGAAGCTCGCGGCGTAGTCCCGCGCAGCAGCGGGGATCTGACGGTCGAGGATGCCGCCCTTGAGAGTCAGCTGGAGATCCTTGGCGGGCGTCTCGCCTTGCTCGCTGCGCGCATTGGAGAGCGCCTGGAGCGCGGCGACGAGAACGGCCGGACGGATCGTGCTCGACGAAACGAGCAGGACGTTTCTGTAGGGCCCCTGCTTGTGCCGCTCGATGACGGCCATGGCGTCGGCGGGGACCTGATCGCTCACGATGACGAAGACCGAGGGGAGATCGGCGGAGGTCAGTGTGCGCCGTGCGTCGTCACGTGCGCCGAGCGCGAACATCGGAGCTGATTTCGGAAGCTTCGCGTAATCGGCGTACCAGGTGCAGTACTCCTTCTCGTAGTCCGTTCCCATGAAGTAGATCACGCACTCCCAGTGGCCGCTGGGCACGAACGGAGCGGGCTGGTAGGTGGGCGACGAGGTGGTGCCAGTGGAGGGAGGGGTCGAGCCGTCGCCGCCGGACGGAGACGGGGGTGGAGGAGCACAGGATCCATTCAACGCGTACGCGTAACCATTAGCTGCGAACACCGTGCCCCAGGTTGCGCCTGGGATCTTCATGAAGGACGGAGTGGTCCACTCCGCCCGGTGATCCGCTCTCGCCTTTGTGGTGATTCCACAGTCCTTGCCCAGACTGATCGCGACGACCGTTTGAAGCTTGAAGGTCCATGAACATTCCCACGCGGACCCGAGGCAGTTGGCGTATTCCCCGAGACCACGATTGCGAACGGTGGTCGCCGGAATCACTACGACGCCGTTCGCGTCGCTCGCCGAATAGAAGACGTCAGTGGTCGCGATGTTGCCGTAGTACGTGACGCTCGCCACGATCGCCCCGGAGCTGCCGCTGACGTACGGTCCAACCGAGCTATAGTAAATTATCGCGGTGGGTGTCGTGTTCGGGGACGGTTCTTGTGAGTCGTCATCGATCGGAACAATCATCGGACGAAGAGGCGCTGAACCGACACCTCGGGAGCCGATCCGTCGATCTGCCTGGACCCGCTGATCGTTCTGCGCCTTCAGGTATTGCGAGAGCGCGACGTCCCCCCGTCGCGACCAGGCTGCTGCTGTGTCCTCGAGAAACCGTTGTGCTTCCAGTCCAGTCCGGACGGTGACGCTCGAGCTTCCCGGAATTGAAGGCATCGGTGCGACACGACTCGGCTCGGTGGGCACGACCGACTGCTCAGTGCATGCAACGAGTAGAGAGAGCAGCAGTCCGGTCGTGGCCAACGTCGCGCGCAATGGGTGCATAGGCATTCCTCATCTGAGGGTGGATTTGCCCCGGGGTGGGGCGCGGAGCCGCTTCTGCGATGACATCGCGGAGGTCGGCTCACATCGGTGCGCTCGAGAGGTCGTGACGAGCACGGGAGCGTCGTACAACCCTTCGGGCGCAGTACTCGAGCGTGTCTGCCCGAACGAGACACTCGTTCGGTTGCGGGGAGCGGAGATCATCGGAATCGTCTTGGCCTCGGGAAATGCCTCGGGTCTGAGTGCCCAGTGATCCATACTTCGATGAAGTGTGAGGATCTTCTGACGGCGGATGTCCAACGCCATCGCCACGGCGTCATCATCGACGAGCGGCAGTGCGATCATGCCTCGTGTATCGCCTTCGAGAGAGACTGCAGACGTCACCGCCCAACTTTCCCCGTGGTCGCGGGTGGTCGCTTCGACCAACGAGTCGTCCGCAGAGACGTCCCCGCCCGGCTGGCGCCAGACGATGTGCACGCCCTGCGGCGTTCGGAACACGCTTGGATCTTCGGCGTGCGCCTTCTTCATGTCGCGTATGACGGTGAATCGAGGCGCCGACCCCCAGTCGTGCGCGGCCACGCGGATGGTATAGACTCCGTTCGGCACCTGAATGCCGTCGCGCTCGAGGGATCCGACCGCCGCGATGAGCAGTTCAGTTGGAGTAGCACTCAGCACCGCAACGCCTTGCGGCCCGTAACCGCCGGCGTCGACGAGTCGAACGCTCCAGCGACCTCGCGAATGCATCATGATCGTGAGGCCATGACGACGGTTCCGCGTGGTGTCACTCGAAGGGAACGCGAGGAAGAGCCGAGTATCGTCGTCGGCAAAGGACGCGGCACCAGGATGCCAGACGAACTCTCCCGCGGTCCAGATCGGCCGAGCTGGACTCCATCGGCCGGCTTCCAGGGTTGCTTGCCAGAGAGTGTCCTGGTGCCAGACGCCACTTCCAGTCGTGTCCGAACTCGTGCCCCACACTGCCAGCAGCTTCGCGCCTCGAGCGACGGCGATCGGCATGTAGGGCCTCTTGGCGGTCGGCAGCGGCGGCAGAGGGATCGCGGTCGAGTCGTTCAGTAGCTTCACACCGACAGCGCCCACGTCTCGGGTGCTGTGCTCGTTGACGAATGCCGTCGGCTCCGCCCACACGAAGGTCGGGGAACCGATGAGAAACGTGCCGACTGTGTTGGTCACGGTGATGGGCGCCTCCACGTAGACCGGGCGCCGTTCCCTGGTTCTCAGCACGCGCAGAGGCGTCCACGTCGTATCGCACCCGAGCCGGCGCGATGTCGGACGCAGTGCTCGGCGCGCCGCTGAAGCGTCGGGCCTTCCTTGCGCCGCGGAATCGGCCGAGACGACTAGCAGCGCGAGGGCGATCGAGAGGCTCGCGCGCATTGCCGCGGGTGGCACGTACGCGGCGCACAGGAGTGAAGTCATGAGCTTGTCGGAGGGTGACGGAGCGCAGCCAGACTACCTCCGCTCACGCCACTCCCCGACATCGATCGCGCGCCGCCGCAACCCGACGCCCGCGCGACCGACGCCGCGCGGGCGACGCGAACGGCGAGCGCCTCGTCGCGCCCGCGCGCTATGGTCCGTCGAAGCTCGGCTCGCCCGTCATCGCGGCGTCACACAGGCGCGCCCGCGCACCAGCGCCCGCGCTACAGCTTCCAGCCCTTCAGCTTCGCGATCGTCTCTTCGAGCGCCTGGCGCTCCTCGTCGCGGCTCGCCTCCGCCCACAGCCCCTCGAACGTCTGCACGGCGAGATCGAGCGCCAGCGGGTCGTGCTCCGCGCCGGCCACGCTCGCCGCGTTGTCGGCCAGGGCCGCTCGCGCGAGCTGATCGGCCGGGAACTGGTCGGTCACCGCTCGCCAGCGCTCCATGCGTGCGCGTGGGTCCGGCTCGGCGAGGGCCCACAGGTGCCATGCGCCCCGGTTCCGGTCGTCGACCGACTTCGCACGCTCGGCCAACCGGCCCACGACGTCCGCGCCGCGTCCCGTGAGCCAGTACGCGTTCGCCAGCACGACCATCGGCTGAGCCTCCATCGGCGACGCCTCGACGATGCGCTCGTACACGGGGATCACGACTTCCGGGAGGTCCATGTACGGCGCCGCGGCCGCGCCGAGCGCCTCGGCCGGCGCCTCGCGCACGGCCGCCTTGACCCGATCGAGCAGTGTGCCGACGTCGCCATGCTGGCGATACTCGGTCACGGCGACGTCGAGCGCGGCGGCGACGTCAGGAGGAGAGAAGGAACGCATAGGCGAAAGTTACTCGCCGACGTAGCCGGTGGCACACGCGATTCCCCCGCTGCGCTACCGAGTCCGGCACCCTCGATGGGGGTGCAGGCGACTGCGCGACATCGGGGCGGGATACACGGGCATGAAGTTCGCAGCCCAACGAGTGGGTTGCGCTAATCGAAGGAGTTGGCCATACTCGTTGCGTCCGTCGGTACGACAGCGCTCCGCGTCGACCGACCGAGCATCGATGCGCGGCCGGACCAGTGTCCCCGGTACAGGGGTACACGAGGCGAGATCAAGCGCCGCGCCCCCTTGTAGGACCATTGCCTGACCCCGCGTGAGGGATCCGCGCCGGCAGGCGATCGAGGCACAGCACCAGTCGCGTCGCTCTATATCCAACATCGACCGATCTGCCTGCGGCGCATGCCGCGTGGCATTCCCGCGAGAACACGATCCCTCCGCGACGACGCGATCGGACGTTCACATCGAGTTTTTCCGCGAGCACGCCAGCGCGTGACCCGCGAGCATTCACCCTGACCGACAGCACCTGCATGAACGAACGCCGGCGTCCTCCCCGTCGCGGCCGCGGACCCCGTACCACCCGTCCCGCCGTCGAGCAGGGCGAGCCGAACCCCTATCGCGATGGACCAGTCGAGGCGGTCGACGCGCCAGTCGAGCGCGCGCCGCGCTCGAGCGAGCTCGCGGCACCGGCCGCTCCGCCGCCGGCCTCCTCGCCGCCACCTCCCGCCGCACCCACGGCGAGTCAGACGGAGCCTCCAGGCAGCGCCGAACCGGCGCCTGCCGTCTCAGCCTCGGCGCTCCCCGCCGTGCCGGCGCCCCGGCCGGACAACGGCGGCTACGTCCAGCCGCCTCGCGAGGGGGGCGGGTTCCAGGACCGGCAGAACGGCCGACGAGGGCGCCGGAACCGCGGCCGCGGTCGTCGCGAGCCGGGCCAGGGTCACCAACAGGGCGAGCGGCCCTCCGCGAATGCACAGCCGGTGCAGCTGGTCGCGACGGGTGAGACGACGGGGTGGTTCGACCCGGCGCGCGACGGCGGATTCGTGCGGCGTGCGCATTCGAGCTACCTCGCCGACGCGGGTGACGCGTACGTCGCGCCCTTCCTGGTTCGCCAGCACGGCCTGCGAAAGAGCGACCTGATCACGGGGACGACGGGCCGGGATCCGCGCGGCCGCACGGCGCTGATCGAGATCACGTCGATCAACGACAGTCCGCCGGAGGCGGCGCTTCGCCGCCCCGAGTTCAACACGCTCACGGCGACGTATCCCGAGCGGAAGCTCTATCTCGAGACCGGCCGGCCCGCGAAGGGCGGTCCCGAGCTGATCCGCCGAGCGATCGACCTCATCGCACCGATCGGCTACGGCCAGCGCGCCCTGATCGTCGCGCCGGCGCGGGCGGGAAAGACGACACTGCTCCATGCCATCACCGAAGGGATCGCGATCAATCATCCCGAGGCGTCGCTGCTGATCCTGCTGGTGGACGAACGTCCGGAAGAGGTGAGCGAAGCGATCTCGTGGGGGGTGGGCGAGGTGATCGCGTCGAGCTTCGACCAGCCCGCGGCGCGGCACGTCGAGGTGACGGAGATGGTGCTCGAGCGCGCGCGGCGCCTCGTCGAGCAGGGGCGCGACGTGGTGATCGTGCTCGACTCGCTGACGCGAATGGCGCGCGCCCACAACACGGCGGAGCGCGGCACGGGCCGCACGATGTCGGGCGGTCTCGACTCCCAGGCGATGGCGAAGCCGAAGGCGTTCTTCGGCTCGGCACGCGCAGTGGCATCCACGTCGGGCGGAGGCTCGCTGACGATCATCGCCACGGCACTGATCGAGACCGGGTCGCGGATGGACGACGTGATCTTCGAGGAGTTCAAGGGCACGGGCAACAGCGAGATCAAGCTCGATCGGAGCTTGGCCGAGAAGCGTATCTACCCCGCGATCGACATCGCGACGAGCGGCACCAGGCGAGAGGAGAAGCTGTTCCGCCCGGACCAGCTGGACAGCGTGTACACGCTTCGGCGAGGCCTGAGCCAGATGCCTCCGCAGGCCGGGATGGAGTGGCTGATCAAGCGGATCGCGAATACGCCGAACAACGATCAGCTGCTGTCTGGACTGTAGACGCGGTTCTCGGTGATCGGTTGTCGGTAATCGGCCGGCCTCGGGACACAGGAGCTTCCCGAGGCCGGCCGTGAACCGTTAACCGACAAACCGACAAACGGGGCGCCTCCGGCGCCCCCCGGGGCCCGTCCCTTGCTATCGTATTGCCCGGTATGGCTTTCACCCCCCGCCGACCCGGGCGCGTGGCGCTCGTCCTCGTGGCGAGCGCTTTTGCTAGTGCCGCTCCACTCGCTGCACAGGCGCACCGCGACGTCTCGCCGACGCCCGAGGTGCGAAAGCTCGTGCTGGCCGGTGTCTCCAAGGCGATCGACAAGGACGAGCTGCAGGCGAACATCTACACGACCGCGACGAGCTGCGAGAGCGCCCTGCTGATCCTCATCTGCAAGTTCAGCCGGTGGCGGGCGATCGAGAAGCGACAGTATCTCAACCGGCAAGAGCTGCGGCGCGACGTGCTGCGCATCCGCGTGTTCTACTACAAGCGCGGGTTCCGCGAGACCGAGGTGGACACGGCGGTCACGCAGCTGAACGAGAAGCAGGTCGAAGTGCGGTTCAACATCCGCGAGGGGCCGCCCACGCTCGTCACCGGCGTCGCGATCGAGGCGGATACGACGCTGCTGACGCGACGGCGCATCCGAACGTTCCGCTTTCTCCGGCGCGGTCAGCCGCTCGACCTGAACAAGCTCGACTCGATGCGCGTCGCCATCACGAACGAGCTCTGGGAGCGAGGCTACGCCGACGCGCTGGTGGACACGTCGTCGATCGTGGATCCGGTGGCGCGCACGGCCCAGGTGCAGTTCCGCGTCGTGCCCAACCACCTGACCCGTGTGGGCGAGATCGTGATCAGCGGCACCGACGAGATCGCGCCGGCTACCGTGCAGAACTCGCTGACCATCAAGCCGGGAGATCTGTTCCGGCGCAGCGCGGTGCTCGAGAGCCAGCGCAACCTGTACGAGTCGAACCTGTTCCGGCTCGCCACGCTGCAGGTGCCGGAGACGTTCGACAGCGTGAAGTCGGTCCACGTGCTGCTGCGCGAGGCGCAGCTGCACGAGGCACGCATCAGCGGTGGCTTCAACACGGTCGACTACATCCAGACCGAGGGCCGCTTCACGCACTACAACCTGCTCGGCGGCGCGCGACGGCTCGACGCCACGGTCACGCTCGGCAATCTGCTCTCGCGGCAGCTCAACGGCGCCGGGATCTTCCACGTCCAGCGCACCGACTCGACCGTCACCGGCAACGCGAACGACTTCCTCGCGCCGACCTGGCACGCGAGCGTGCAATTCCAGCAGCCGGCGTTCCTCAAGCGGCCGAGGAACTCGCTCGGCTTCGGCGGTTTCGCGCAGCGGCGCTCGGTGCCGGCCGTGGCGATCGATCGCGGCTACGGCGGCAACGTCACCTTCACGCGCACGATCGGCGCGCGTGCGCCGGCGAGCCTCAACTACCGGTTCGAGGTGACTCGCGTCGAGGCGGGGGACGCCTACTTCTGCGTGAACTTCGGCGTCTGCGACACGACGACGATCGGCAACCTGCGCCTGCACCAGCGGCTGTCGCCAGTGCTGGCGACGATGCTCATCGATCGCACGGACGTACCGCTTTCGCCGACGAGCGGCTACACGGCGCGGGCCGAGCTGGAGCACGCGTCGCAGGCCACGGTGTCCGACTACTCGTACAACCGACTCTACGGCGAGGGCACGTTCTACACGCGCTTCGGCGGCCGGAACAGCGTGATCGCCGCGCACCTGCGGGTCGGGTTCGTGCGGCCGTATGCCGGGCTCACGGGCGAGGCCGTGCTCCATCCGCGCAAGCGGTTCTACGCCGGCGGCTCACAGTCAGTGCGCGGCTACGGTGAGAACCAGCTCGGCCCGCGCATCCTTACCATCCCGCACGGCTACCTCATCAACGCGCTGACGGCGGGCGGCACGCCGTGCGACGCATCCTCCGACGCGATCCGCTTCTGCGACCCGAACACGGCGCGCGATTCCACCGTGGACAAGAGCGGTCAGTTTCCGTCGATCGGTGACGACAAGTTCACGCCGCGCCCCCTCGGGGGCACGTCGCTCGTCGAGGCGAGCGTGGAGTACCGGTTCCCGCTGTTCCTCAAGAACCTCGGCGGCGCGGTGTTCGTCGACGGCGCCGCGGTCGGCGAGCGCGTCTTCGATCCGCTCGGCGGCGGGCTGCAGACGTTCCGCAACCTCGTCAGCGGCACCGGCGCGATCACACCGGGGTTCGGCGTCCGCTACTACTCGCCCGTCGGTCCGATCCGCGTCGATCTCGGCATCAACCCGTCGCAGGCAGAGGATCTCGCGGTGGTGACCGAGCTGACGAAGAACGGCCGGCGACAGATCGTGCCGCTCGAGACGCCGAGACGCTACGCACCCGGCGGCGGCGGGAGTGGCATCGGCAAGATTCTGAACCGGCTCACGCTCCATCTCTCGATCGGCCAGGCGTACTGATGCTGCAGCGCCTCGCCCGAGTCCTCGTCGTGCTCCTCGCGATCGTCACCCTCGCGCTCGTGGCGGTATGGGTCGTGACGAACACGGAGTATGGGCGGGCGCGGGTGCGGCGGTACGCGCTCAATGCGTTGGCGGGATCGACGCACGGCGTCGTCAAGATCGGCGCGATCCGCGGCAACCTGCTGAGCGGCGCGACGATCAGCGGCATCTCGATCACCGACAGCGCGGGCCATCCCTTCCTCACGGCGGATTCGCTGTCGGGGCGCTACACGATCGGCAGTTTCCTCCGCAAGCGCATCGCGATCGGCGATCTCGTCATCTACCGCCCGGACATCCTGATCGAGAAGCTGCCGGGCGACACGAGCTGGAACTACCGGCACCTCTGGCCGGCAGCGGCGCCCACACCGGGGGATACGATACCCGGCTTCGGCTCGTGGATCCGGTTCGAGAACGCGCGCATCGTCGAGGGGCATCTCACGGTGCGGTCGCCGTGGGCGCCGCGCGCCGGCATCACGGCTCGCGCGCGGGACAGCCTCGTGAAGGAAGCGCTCTCGGGTGAGTCGCGCCTCATGGTCATCCAGACGACGGGCGGCTTTCAGAAGGTCATCGAGCTTCGACAGCTCAGTGGACACTTCCCGCTCGTGCAGCTCGCCGACCCGAGCACGAAGATCCGCCTGCTCGACGTCGCGTCGGTGAAGATGCAGGCGCTGCCCTTCCGCCCGCCCGCGGCGGAGATCGTGGCGATGCAGGGCCGGTTCCGGTTCACCGACGACTCCGCGTGGTGGAAGGGCGCGCGCGTCGACCTGCCGAAGTCGAACATGAGCGGCGACGGCGTCTACGTGATCGCGAACGGCGACATGCGGCTCACCGCCACCGGTCAGCCCGCCGCGTTCAACGATTTCCGCTGGCTCTATCCGCACATGCCGGAGGACGGCGGCGGCACGGCGTCGATGCTCATCCAGTGGCGCGGCGCGACGCAGGACTACGTGATGCGAAGCGGCGATCTGCGCACGGAAGGCGCGCACATCCTGGGCGACATCGGCGTCACGATGACCGACACGATCGTCTTCCACGACGCGGACCTGCGATTCACCGGGGTGACGACGAAGCTGATCAAGGAGATCGCGCCCGCGGTGAAGCCACCGCGCGAAGGCGTGCTCGCGGGACGCGCGAAGTTCGACGGCACGCCGAAGCGGCTCGACCTCGACGCCGACGTCACCTTCGCGGCGTACAACCGGGGCACGAGCCGCGTGATCGCCGACGGCGTGCTCGGCATGTCGGGGACGCCGGTCGTGGTGAGCGCGCGCGACCTGCGCGTTCGGATGGCGCCGCTGCAGATCGACATTGCGAAGCTGCTCTTCCCCACCCTGCCGATCGGCGGGACGCTGACGGGAACGGCGACGCTCAACGGGTCGGGGGACCGGCAGCTGGTGATCTCGCCGCTCGAGGTCGTGCACCAGGACGGACCCAACCGCTCGCGCGCGGTCGGACGAGTCGCCGTGCACACCACCCCCCGGCAGACGATGAGCGTCGACGTGGTGGCGCGGCCGATCGCGCTGGCCGAGCTCACGAAGTTCGCGCCGGCGCTTCCGCTCACCGGCTACGCGACGGGACCGTTCCGCGCCAACGGTCCGATCGACGCGCTGCGGATCGACACCAAGCTCGCGCTGCCGGGCGACGCGACGTTCGGGCTGCGCGGCACGGTGGACTTCAAATCGAAGGAGCTCGGCTACGACGTGGTCGTCGACGCGGCGGGGCTCGACCTGAGCCGCGTGATGGTCAAAGGGCCGAGCACCCATCTCACCGGCGGCGGCACGGCGCGTGGCCGGGGCTTCAAGCCGGCGACGATGCTGAGCGAGCTCGATCTCGCGTTCGGGCCGTCGCGCTTCGACACCGTGGCGGTGGACTCCGTCGCCGTGCAGGCGCGACTGGCGAACGGGATGGCGAACGTGGCACGCGCCGAGGTGCGCGGCTCGGGCGCGCAGGTGAACGTTGCGGGCCAGTTCGGGCTCGACGCGTCGCACAGCGGCGCGCTCACGTATTCGGTCGTCGTCGACTCGCTGGCGAGCTTCGCGCGGTTCCTGCCGCCGAGCGTTGGCCCGGACACGGGCGAGGTCCCGCCGCGGCCGCGCATCATCGCCGAGGCGGTGCATCGCGCGCGGGTGGATTCGGCGCGCGTGGCCAGGCAGACCGAGGTGGCGCGCGCGATTCAGGGCGCGCCGGCGCTCAGACTCCAGGTCGACACGCCACGCGCGATCGCGCGCAACGTGCTGGCGGGCTCGCTGCGCGCGACCGGCACGGTGACCGGTTCGGTCAAGCGGTTCAACCTGCAGGGCTCGGCCAACGCGACGGGGCTCGTCGTGCGCGGCAACGCCGCGCGCCACCTCGCCGCGACGTACAACTGGACGGACGCCCAGACGCCGCAGTCGAAGATGACGGTGTCGGTGCGCGGCGACACGATCAGCGCGGCGGGTTTCGCGTTCGACAGCCTCGCCGCGGACCTTTCGTACCTCAAGCCGAGCGGCAGCGTCGCCGTGCGAATACGTCAGAACGACGAGCGCGACTACGCGCTCAACGGCGACTTCACGCTCGACAAGGAGCGCAACGAGCTCCGGCTCGCCGACATGACGCTGCGGTTCGACACGACGAGCTGGCGCACGTCGCACCCCTCGAAGATTCACTGGGGCGGGCGCGGCATCGAGGTGGTGGATCTCGAGCTCGTGAACGGGCCGGGCCGGCGCATCTACGCGAACGGCCTGCTCCCGACTGCGGGGCGCGCGAACTTCGACCTGCAGGTGCGCGACTTCGCGGTGGAGAACGTCGCCGAGCTGCTGCAGAGCGACCTGCCGGTAACGGGCCGCGTCAACCTCGACGCGCACGTCGAGGGCGTCGCGACCGATCCGCGGCTGAACGGGCGACTGGATTTCACGCGCGGCACGTACAACGAGTCGCGCGTGCCCGACGTGCACGGCACCTTCGCGTACGCGAACCAGCAGCTGACGACGAACGCGTCGGCGGTCGACTCGGTCGGTCGCCGGCTCGCCGTGGTGGACGGCATGCTGCCGATCAACCTCGCGTTGAGTGGCGTGACGGGCTCGCGCCTGCTCGACGCGCCGATGGACGTCAAGGTCGTGTCGGACAGCCTGCCGCTGGCGCTGATCCCGAACTTCACCGCCACGGTGACGGAGGCGGGTGGAACGGCGCGCGCCAACGTCACCATCCACGGCACGCTGAAGAAGCCGGATCTGCGTGGCGCGTTCGCACTCGAGCGGGCACGGTTCCGGCTCGCCGCGACGGGCACGGTGCTGAACGATCTGAACGGCTCCGTGCACATGACGGGTGACACGGTGTACGTCGACTCGATCGCCGGCACGGCGAACGGGCCGGTGCGGCTCGCGGGGACGCTCAACGTGGGCAACTGGCGCGAGCCGACGTTCAACCTGACGTTCCAGGCGCAGGACGCGGAGCTGCTCAACAACGATCAGGGCGAGATTCACGCGAACGCGAACCTGCGCATCACAGGTCCGTTCGCTCACGCGAACGTGGCGGGGCTCGTGTCGGTGGTGCACGGCGTCCTCTACATCCCGGAGTCGAACGGGAAGAAGCTCGTGGGCGCCGGCGACCCGCAGCTGTTCAGTGTGGTGGATACGTCCGTCGCGCTGGAGCGCGAGATCTTCCCGGCACAGTCGCCGCTGTTCGAAGGCCTCACGGTCGACGTCCAGCTCACGGTGGACCGCGGCACGTGGGTGCGCTCGAAGGACGCCAACGTCGAGATCTACACCGACGGGCCGATTCAGGTGTCCGTGCAGGGTGATGCGCTCACGCTCGTCGGCGCGGTGAACGCGGACCGCGGCGAGTACACCTTCCTCAGCAAGCGCTTCCAGATCACGCGCGGATCGGCGCTGTTCGTCGGCTCGCCTGACCTGAACCCCACGGTGCAGGTGACGGCCGAGTACCAGGTGAAGCAGGCGACGAACGTGACGAACATCCGCGTGCTCGTCGGTGGTACGGCGCTGAAGCCGCGCATCTCGCTCGAGAGCGACGCACAACCGCCGTTGTCGCAGAGCGATCTCCTCAGCTACCTCGCGTTCGGGCAGAGCTCCGGCTCGCTGCTGCAGCTCGGCAGCACGAGCACGATCGGCGGCGGGTTGCGGGGGAGCGGCGTGCTCAATGCGGCCAGTTCGCGACTGGCCGGCGTGGCGATCGGCGTGGCGATCGACGAGCTGGAAGGCGAGGCGGCACGCTCGCTCGGCATGGACGTGTTCAACGTGACGCCGGGTGAGCTTCCGGTGGATCAGCTCGGATCCGGGGTGGAGCAGTTCCTGCGCGGCACCGAGATCGAGATGGGCAAGTACGTGAGCCCGAGCACGTTCGCCTCGTTCGTGTTCACACCGGGCGTCGTGACCTGCGCCGGTGGGAATCGCCAGAACAGCTCCTGCGCCATCCCGGGCGTCACCCTGCAGTACCGAACGAACAAGGGCTACCGCTTCGAGACGAGCCTGACGCCGAGGTACATCCTCGACCCGCCGACGCTCGCGGGGCAGTCGGCAGCGGGGACGAGCCAGTTCGGAGCGTTCGTGATTCGGGAGTGGAGGTTCTGAGCTGCCTGCCACTGCAGTATTCGGTACTTCAGTGGCTCTCGCCCTTCGCCATCTCCTCCCACAGCACCGCCACTGCCCTCATTCCCCTGGTGAAGTTCTCCACGCTCATCCACTCGTCGGGGGCGTGGGCGTTCTCGCCGGGGAGTCCGAAGCCCATGAGGAGGACGGGGGCGCCGAGGACGCGCTCGAAGTCGCCGACGACGGGGATCGAGCCGCCCTCGCCGGTGATCACTGGCTCGCGGCCGAAGGCGGCGGCGAGAGCACGGCGCGCGGCGTCGAACAGTGGGCCATCGAGCTCGGCACGCCATGGGCGGCCGCCGTGCAGCGCCGTCACCGTCGCCCGCACGCCGCGTGGCGCGACGCGTTCGACGTGCGCACGCATCAGTCTCTCGATCTCGGCCGGATCCTGATCGGGGACGAGCCGGCAGCTCACCTTCGCCATCGCCTTCGCCGGTAGCACCGTCTTGGCGCCCTCCCCGGTGTAGCCGCTCAGCAGCCCGTTCACCTCGCAGGTCGGACGGGTCCAGAGTTGCTCGAGCACCGAGTAGCCGCGCTCTCCGCCGAGCGCGGGGGCGCCCGTCTCCTCGCGAAACCCTTCCTCCTCGAACGGCAGTCCGCGCATCTGCTCGCGCGCGTGCGCCGGCCACTCACGGACCGCGTCGTAGAAGCCCGGGATCGCGACGCGGCCGTCGGCGTCGTGCATCGTGGCGAGGATGCGCGCGAGCGCCATCGCCGGATTCACGACCGCGCCGCCGTAGCTTCCTGAGTGGAGATCCTGCGCCGGTCCCTGCACGTCGATCTGGAAGTAGGCGAGCCCGCGCAGCGACGAGAGCACGCTGGGCAGACCGGGCGCGAACATGGCCGAATCGGAGATGACCACCGCGTCGCAGCGCAGCAGATCGCGATGCGCTTCGATGAAGGGAGCCAGGTGATCGCTACCAACCTCCTCTTCACCCTCCGCGAGCACGACGACGTTCACCGGGAGCCGGCCGCGCACGGCGAGATGCGCCTCGAGCGCCTTGACGTGGAGGAAGAGCTGGCCCTTGTCGTCCACGGAGCCGCGCGCGTAGATGCGCCCGTCGCGCACCGTTGCCGCGAACGGAGGCGAAGTCCACAGCTCGAGCGGCTCGGCGGGCTGCACGTCGTAGTGGCCGTACACGAGCACCGTCGGCGCACCGGCCGGCGCGCCGCGGTACTCGCCGACGACCACCGGCTGCCCCGGCGTCTCGTGCACCGTCGCGACCAGTCCCGCCGAGTGCAGCGAGCCGGCGACCCACTCGGCGGCGCGGCGCGTGTCGGCATCGTGCTCCGAGCGCGCGCTCACGCTCGGGATCGCGAGCAGGTCGAACAGCTCGCGGCGAATGCGCTCGTCGTTGGCGGTGAGATAGGCGTCGAGGTCGCGCGGAACGGCGGTCATGGTTCGCTGGTTTGCTGGTTTGCTGGTTTGCTGGTTTGCTGGTTTGGGACGAACATATAACGCATCGCACCCCGCGCATCGCGCACAGCGCCCCTCCGCACCTGCCCGTGTCGTCCTCGCGTGTGTTAGTATTGCCGCGTCAAGTGTTTCGCACGATCGCCGCCCCACCCGGCCAGCCGAGCGAATGGTCATGCCCCGACGCAGCATCACCCTGCAGGACGAGATCAAGCAAACCAGGCCGTTCCGATCGTCCGCCGAGGAGGTCGTGGTCAGCGTGCTTCGCACCGCGGCGGTGATGCAGCGCAACCTCGCCCAGGTCGTCGAAGCGCACGGCATCACGATCCAGCAGTACAACGTGCTGCGCATTCTCCGCGGCGCCGGCGAGGCCGGCCTTCCGACGTTGGCGATTCGCGACCGGATGGTCGAAGAGGCGGCGGGGATCACCAGGCTCCTCGACAAGCTGGAGAGCGCCGGCCACGTCGTGCGCGAGCGCTCGACGCCGGACCGCCGCCAGGTGCTCTGCCACATCACGCCGAAGGGGGAGAGCCTCATCACCTCGCTCGACGGCCCGATGGACGCGGCCAACCAGCGCGCCGGCTGCAATCTCGACGACAGCGAGCGCGCGCAGCTCATCGAGCTGCTCGGCGCCGTCCGCGCCGGGCTCACGACGGCCCAGTCGGCGGAGCGGCCTCAGGGCTCCACGCGCAAGGGCCAGCCGCCGCGGTAGCCGTCGAGCACCCAGAGCCGGCGAACGGACACCGTGTCGCGCCCGCTGAGCAGCGCTGCGAGCGCGCCGCGGCGCACGCGGTCGAAGTGGGGCGCGAGACGTGTGACTGCCTCGTGCGCGCCCGTGCGCTCGTCGAGCGCGAGGACGAGCGCGTCACCCGTGTGCGCGCGCGACGCGAACCCGGGCCACAGCTCGTAGTGGTTGTGGCGGCCGGTCAGGCAGACGCAAAACACTTGCGGCCGGCCGCGTAAGTGGTACGCCAGCTCGCTCACGTCCTGATAGCGCTCGGCGCCCACCCACGCGCGCGTGCCGAGCGAATCGCGCATCGCGGCGACCGGTCTCGCCAGATCGTCCCATCCCGCGGCGCGGGCGATCGGATCTCGGCGCGCCGGCAGGGGGAGAATACCGACCGCGGCGTGCAGGTAGAGCACCGCGACGAGCACCGCGGAGAGCGCGAGCCCACCTCGCCACCAGCGAGCGAGCGATGCGGACGCCGACGTCGCCAGCATCGACGCGAGCAAGGCGACGCCGGCGATGTACGATGGCGCTGGCCAGTTCGCTTCGACGCGGCGGTGGATCGCGCTGTAAACGAAGAACACCCAGCTCCCCGTCGCGATCGCGGCGAGCGCGAAGTGCGCGTCGTCGCGTGGTCGGCGCAGGGCGCGCCAGACGGCGAGCGCGATCAACCCGAACAAAACGGGGGTCACGAGCCCCAGCTGCCCGCCGACGAGATCGAGCTCTCGCGTCAACGCCGAGCCCTTCGGCGTCCCGAGTCCGTGCTCGAGCTGGAAGCGGAAGGAGATCCAGTCGTGCGTCGCGTTCCACTGGAGCACGGGAACGAAGACGAGCGTCGCGAGCAGGCAGGCGATGTACGGTCCCGGCTCGCGCAGCCGGTCGCGGAGCGACGGTCGCACCAGCACGGCGACGAGCATCGAGAGCGGCAGGAGGATCGAGGTGTACTTCGACGCGAATGCCAGGCCGAGGCAGACGCCCGCCGCCGACCACCAGCCGAGCGACGCCGTCGAGCGTGGCGGGTGCCCGAGCGCGCGCACGACCGAGAAGACGGCGAGCGCCTCGAAGCACAGCAGGGGCGAATCGGGGGTCGCGAGCACGAGCCCGGCGGCGGCGAGCGGCATGATCGCGAACGCGAGTGCGGCGAACAGCGCGGCGCGCGGCCCGGCGATCCGTCGCGCCGTGGCCGCGGCGGCGAGTGCAGCCACGGCGCCGGCGAGCACGGGGAAGAACCGGATCACGAGCGGCGTGGGCTCCGCGCCGAACGCACCGGCGAGCGCCGTGCAGTCGACGTGATAGGCCTCGCCGTCCCTGCTCCATTCGCTCAGCACGTGGCGGTCCATGATCTTGCGCTGGCCGCCACGGATCGACATGTAGCCGGCGTTGTTCTGCACGACGAAGCAGACCGGGATGCCGTGTTGGGCGCAGACGCCGATCTCCTGCGCGGTCATGAGGAAGTCGCCGTCGCCGGTGATGCTGGCCACCTGACGCCCGGGTGCGGCGAGCTTAGCGCCCAACGCGGCGGGCACCGGCCACCCCATCGACGAGAACCCGCCGGTGGTCAGGTGTGTGCGGGGCTCGTACACCGGGAAGGTTTGCTTGACCGCACCTTGGGTGTTTCCCGACCCGACCAGCACGATGCCGCTGCGGTCCATCACCCGACGCAGCGCGGCAAGGGGCCGTTGCAGGGTGAAGGGGAACCGATCGGTGTCGCGGCGTGACGACAGCTGGTTTTCCCAGTCCGCC
>JBJMNN010000259.1:0-6720 GCA_045804245.1 Gemmatimonadaceae bacterium
GCTTCGGCTCGGGGATCAAGGTGCCGCTCATGTTCGCGTACACGTACACGGACGCGCGCGAGCTGGCCGCGGGCTTCGCGAGCACGACGGCGGGCGATCCGCGCGACGTCGGCTGGCAGCCCGGTGTGGCGAGCCGTCATGCCGTGCTCTTCGGTGCGACGATGCTCATCCCCGACTTGTTCGACGTCTCGCCGAGCTTACAGCTACGCTCCGGCACGCGGTACACGCCGATGGTGCAGGGGGACGTGAACGCGGACGGTCTGTCGAACGACCGCGCGTTCGTGTTCGATCCGCGTGCGACGACCGATGGCGAGCTGCGTACGGCGTTGTCGGCGCTGCTCGAGCGCGCGCCGGCGCGCGCGTCCCGCTGTCTGCGCGCGCAGCTCGGTCTCATCAGCGGCGCGAACAGCTGCACCGGTCCATGGACGGCGACGACGAACGCGATCTTCACGATCGATCCGGCGCGCGTACGACTGCAGAACCGCGGCCGGTTGCAGCTCCGTGTGCTCAACATTCTCTCCGGGGTGGACCAGCTCGTACACGGCGGAGATCGTCTGCATGGGTGGGGTCAGTCGGCGTATCCCGACCCGGTGCTGCTCCAGGTACGCGGGTTCGATCCGGTCGCGCGTCGCTACCAGTACGCGGTCAACCCCTCGTTCGGCGACACGCGGGCGTATCGCAACGTGTTTCAGTCGCCGTTTCGCATCGCGATCGACGTCGCGCTCGACCTGGGCCCGGATCAGGAGCGCGTCGCACGGGAGCGAGTGCTCGAGTGCGGGACGAGCTGGCGGTCGTGTTCACGAAGTAATCCGGAGGCGTCCGGTCGCTCGACGCGTCCCGACAGTGCCACGCTGGGCGACCGCATGCGAGGGGCGCACGCTCAGTTCAAGCTGTTTGATTTCGCGATCCGAGACGCCGACGAGCTCAAGCTCAGCCCAGCGCAGATCGATACGCTGGACGCGCTCGGACGTGCACACAACGCATTCCGGGACTCGACTTACGACGCGCTCGCTGGCTTCGTCGCATCGCACGGAGGGCGCCTCGACCATCCGGAAGTGGTTCGCCGATGGCGCGAATCGCTCAGGGCGGTCGCGCGCTTCGAGTGGCACGTCGGGGCGCTCGCACGCGCGTTGCTCACCCCCGCGCAGGTGGACGCGATCTTCTCTCGCCAGGGCGGCCGCAACTTCAACTACCTCGCGGTGCGGCCGATCGTACTGGACGAGCGCGAGCTGGAGCGCACGCTGAGACTCTGGCTGAACTGGGTGTACTGAGGGGCGGGAGGTCGTGAAGTCGTGAAGTCGAAACGGCCTCGGGAGGCCAGCAGCCTCCCGAGGCCGGAGCGCATCGCGCACCCCGCAGCGCGCACTTGACAGCCGCCCCCGCCCTCCGCGATGTTGCGAGTGCGAGACCTCACACCACCGACCGATGATCCGCTCTTCCGCCATCATGTGCTGCATGTGTTGCTGCCGTCCCTCGGGGATGGGCGGGACACGAGCGCATGCGCGGACTACGGTGTGACGATCGCATAACGACACACGCGCACCAGCTTCGATCCGGCCCACCCTCACACGGTGGGCTTTTTCGTGTTCGGTCTCCGCCGCATCTCCCGTCTCCACGCTCAGAGGACACACCGATGGACCGCAATCGCATCCGACACCTGCTCGGCGACGTCATCGCGCCCGACACCGGGACGCGACCCGGCGTGCACATCCAGCTCCGCCCGTCGAGCTCCGGCGGTTCGTTCACCGGCTATCCGGAGATGCTTCTGGCGGAGCTCGGCGACCTCGAGCAGTCGCACGTGGCGCACATGTACCGGCAGGCGTTCCTCGCCGCCGAGGCGCAGGTGCGACGGGCGGTGGTGGAGCGGTTGCTCGCCTCGATTTGAGGGTGCGGCGCGCGGCTTCGCGGGTTCGGTGGACGGCCTCGACCGCTCGTGATCGCCAGCTGCGTCGTTGGCTGGCTCGGTACGTCCCCTGCAGGACGTTCGAACCCCGAGTCGACGAGGTGAGACGATGATGAACATGATGATGGACGCCGGCACGATGGGTATGCCGGGGATGCTGGGGATGGCGGGCATGAGCGTGCCGATGGCGATGCCGGCCAGCGGGACGGGGATGATGGTCCCGCGATGTACGATCCGCATGGAGACGATGTCCGGCGGGATGCGGATGACGTGCATGGGTGTGGACGAGATGTCGACGCGCATGATGCAGAACCTGATGGGCATGATGGGCAGCGGCATGATGAGCTGCGCCATGATGCTGAACGGCATGATGGTGATGCGCTGCAACATGACCATGGGCATGTGCCGCACCGAGATGACCGACGAGGGGATGGTCATCAGCTACACGAGCGGCGATCCCGCGATGATGGCCATGATCCAGGCCACCTGTAATTGCATGGCGATGATGATGCAGCAGGGCTGCAGCTGCTGCGTGATGATGAACAACATGCCGGTCTGCTGCAGCTGACCGATCGTCGTCCTCGTTGATCGCGCGAGTGGCGTCGAGTTGGGGACGCCACTCGCGTTTTTCGTCTGCCTCGGGGCGCGCGTGGTGGAATCGACAGGACCGAGGCGTTGGGCGCCGTGGCCAAGTGGTAAGGCAGCAGTCTGCAAAACTGCCATCGTCGGTTCGATTCCGACCGGTGCCTCTCTCGCACGAACGATCGCCCTCGTGAGCGCTCCGCCTCGCTGCGAACTCGCCAGCAGCATCGAGGCTGACTCAACCCTCGCACCGATCGGGCTGTCCAATGGTCGCCTCGGCCGCCGACCTCGCCCGTCACACGGCCACGGCTTGACGGCCCGTCCGGCCCATCGTATCATTCCCCGGAACATTTCCGGGGAGCATCCATGCGCGACGATCTCGAGCTCGTACAGGGTACGCTCGACGTGCTGGTCCTCAAGACCCTGAGTTGGGGGCCGCGCCACGGCTACGCTGTCGCGCGTTGGATCCACGACACGAGCCGCGAGGAGCTGCGCGTCGAGGACCGGGCTCTCTACGTCTCGCTGCATCGGCTCGAGGCGCGCGGCTTGGTCGAGAGCGAGTGGGGGCTCTCCGACAACAATCGGAAAGCGAGGTACTACCAGCTCACCACGAAGGGTCGGAAGGCGTTGCGCGAGCAGGCCGAGCGCTGGGGGCGGTATGCCACGGCCGTTCAGCGCGTGCTGGAGGCCGTCTGATGATCCGCACTCCGTTACTCGCGCCCCTCGGAGGCCTCGCATGACGCGCATCCCCGATCTACGTCGACTATTTCGTCTCCCGACGACGACGAAGCGCGTCGCCGACGAAGTGAGCGACGAAGTGGCGTTCCACCTCGAGATGCAGGCGCGGGATCTGGAAGCGCAGGGACTCGGTCCCGCCGACGCGCGTGCCGAGGCACTGCGCCGGTTCGGCGACGTAAGTGCGGCGCGCGAGGAGCTGGGCGCGATCGACCGTCGGCGCGTGCGACGCGCGTGGCGCGCCGAGTGGTGGGAGGTGCTCCTCAACGACGTGCGCTACAGCGCGCGGACGCTCCGGCGCGACGCGCGGCTCACGCTGTTCGCGGTCCTGATCGTCGGATTGGGCGTCGGTGCGAGCGTCACGGTGTTCAGCGTCGTCAACGCGTTGCTCGTCCGTCCGCTGCCGTTCCGCGATCCTGACCGGTTGGTCTGGATCTCGAACGGCGACGCGCACGATCTCTCTGCCCGAACGACGCAGGTGCGTCACGTGTGGACGCTGCAGCGAGAGAGCCGGACGCTCGCCGACGTCGCGGGCTACTCCGAGTTCTTCGGAGATGGCGACCACGCGCTCGTGAGCGGCGCCGGAGAGCCGGAGCGTCTCACGAGGGTGGAGGTGACGCAGAACTTCTTCCCGCTGCTCGGCGTGCAGCCGATCGTCGGGCGCCTGTTCGCCCCCGAGGAGGCGCTGTCGCGTCGCCCCGGCGCCGTGATCCTGAGCCACCGGCTCTGGCAGCGGCGCTTCGCGTCCGACCCCGGCATCGTCGGACGCAAGCTCACCGTGGACGGCGTGCCCGTCACGGTTGTGGGCGTGCTTCCCGCATCGTTCGACTTCGGGACGATCTTCGCGCCCGGGCGCCGCGTCGACTACTACTCGCCCTACCCGCTGAGCGCAGAGACGAACCGGCAGGGCAACATGCTGGCGCTGATCGGCCGGCTGCGTTTCGGCGCGACGCCGGAGCTCGCGGAGCGCGAGGCGATCGCGCTGGTGTCAGCCGTTCCGCCAGGGGCCGAGCGATACAACGAGTTTCATCCGCAGATCCGGTCGCTTCGAGCACACGTCAGCGGGGCCTTTCGGCCGGCGCTGCTCGCGCTCGCGGGTGCGGTCGTCCTCGTGATGATGATGGTGTGTGCCAACCTCTCCAACTTGCTCCTCACGCGTTCGGCGGCGCGCGAGCGGGAGGTCGCCGTCCGAGTCGCGCTGGGTGCGGATCGTGCTCGCCTGGTTCGGCAGTACCTCACGGAGAGCGTCGTGCTGTCCGCTGCTGGCTCGGCACTCGGGCTGCTCCTGGCGATCGGCGGCACGCGCCTGCTGGCAGACGCCCAGTCGATTCGGCTGCCGTTGCTCGATCAAGTTCGCGTGGACTGGCCCGCACTGGGCTTCGCGCTCGTGGCTACGGTGACGACGGGCATTTTGTTCGGAATGGCACCCGCACTTCGCGTCTCGGCCGTCGCGGTCCAGGATACTCTCAAGAGCACTGGTCTGAGTGCGTCATCCAGCCGGCGACACGACTGGCTCCGAGGCGCGCTCGTCGTGGCCGAGGTCGCGATCGCCTGCACGCTCCTGGTCGGGGCCGGCCTGCTCACGCGGAGCTTCCTGCGCGTACTCGATCAGGACTTGGGCTTCCGACCAGAGAGCGTGGTCGCCATCCGCATCGACCCGAGCACGAAGTTCACCTCGGCCGAGCAGCGACTCGCCTACCTGGACGATGCGCTCGATCGCGTGCGTGCCGCACCGGAGATCCGGGCCGCCGCGCTCACCGACGTGCTGCCGATGGGGTTCAACCGCATGTGGACCGTGAAGGCGGTGGGGACTGCAGCGACCGGGGAAAGATCGCCCGCGGCATTTCTCCGCGTGGTGAGCGAGGGATACTTCAGCGCGATGGGTGTCGGCGTGCGCGCCGGACGCGACTTCACCTCGAGCGATGACGCGAAGGGCCGGCCCGTCATCATCGTCAACGACGTGTTCGCACGCCGGTTGTGGCCAGGGAAGGATCCAATCGGACAATCCGTCGAAACGAGCGGCAGTGTGCGTCAAGTCGTGGGAGTCGTGCCGGGGCTACGGTACCAGTCCCTCGAAGAGCAGGCCGGCGCGGACATGTACTTCCCGATGCGACAGATGCCCGACTACGACGCCGTGTACGTGCTGGCGCGAAGCACCCTGCCGCAGGGATCGGTCGTCGCTGCCGTGCGTGCGGTGCTTCGGCCGAAGGATCCCACCCTCCCGCTCACCGAGGTGCGCACGATGCAGGGCATCGTCGAGCAGTCCGTGTCGCCGCGCCGGTTCATCGTGATGCTGATCATCGGCTTCGCCGGGTTCGCGCTCGTGCTGGCGTCGCTCGGGATCTACGCCGTGGTCTCGTACGGCGTCGTCCAGCGACGGCGCGAGATCGGCATTCGGATGGCGCTCGGCGCGTCGCCACTGGACGTGCAGCGTCGCGTGCTGGTGCGGACACTCGGCCTTGCCACGGTTGGCCTGAGCATCGGCCTCGCGGCATCATGGGCCCTCGCGCGCGTGATGCAGAGCCTTCTGTTCGGCGTGACGTTCACCGATCCAACGACCTTCGCGTTCGCGATGGCGGCTCTCGTCCTCGTGGCGGCACTCGCGGGATATCTGCCCGCGCGGCGTGCGGCGCGGCTCGAGCCGGCGGAGGCGCTCCGCGCCGAGTAGCGCGGCGTTGCCGTCTCTGTTTCCGCGACCCCGGATCGTTCCGTCGTCAGTCCGTCCGGATCGACGCCATCGGATCCGCCGTGGCCGCACGCCAGGCGGGAATCGCGGCAGCCGCGAGTGCCCCAACGGCGAGCGTCGCCGTCGCGAGCACCCACGTCATCGGGTCCAGAGGCGAGACGCCGAAGAGGAAGGGAGCCACCCATCGCGTCGCCAGATACGCGATCCCGCCGCCGATCACGACGCCTGCGGCCACCAGACGTCCGGCCTCACCGAGCACGAGGCGCAGGACACGCGCTCGCGCGGCGCCGAGCGCGATCCGGATGCCGATCTCCTTGCGGCGCTGCGACAACGAATAGCTCATCGTCCCGTAGAGCCCGATCACGGCGAGTAGCAGCGCCAGCGCGCCGAAGAAGGCCGACAGTGTCGCGAGCATTCGCTCGCGGGCGAGCGAGGCGTCCACCTGCGCCGAGAGCGTGGTGTAGGTGTTCGAGAAGCTCGGATTGAGCTGCGCCACCACGTCCGTCACCGTCGGAATGAGCGACGCAGCCGTGGACAGGCCGCGCAGCTCGAGGTTGATCGAGGACGAGGCGGCGCCCGCGTCCTGCACCATCGGTAGATACACCACTTCGCGCATGTTCTCACGGAGCGAGCGATACTTCGCGTCGCGCACCATGCCGACCACCGTGACCACGTGCTCACCGCCGGGACCGTTCCGAAGTCCCATTCGCCGGCCGACGGGATTGGCGCCGCGGAAGAACTTGCGAGCCATCGCCTCGTTGACCACCGCGACCGGGGGAGCGCCCGCCACATCGTGGGCGTCGAAGTCGCGACC
>JBJMNN010000260.1:0-11291 GCA_045804245.1 Gemmatimonadaceae bacterium
GGGCTCGGAGGTGTGGCTCAAGCTGGAACGCGCGAACCCCGGGGCGAGCATCAAGGACCGCATCGGCATCGCGATGATCGACGACGCCGAGCGACGTGGTGTGCTCAAGCCTGGCGGTGTGATCATCGAGCCAACGTCGGGCAACACGGGGATCGGCCTCGCCATGGCCGCGGCGGTGAAGGGCTACCGGTGCATCCTCGTCATGCCCGAGACGATGTCACTCGAGCGGCGGCGCGTCATGGCCGCGTACGGCGCGGAGCTCGTGCTCACCGCCAAGGAGCTCGGCACCAAGGGCGCGATCAACAAGGCGAACGAGGTCGCCGGCGGCATCGAGGGATCGTGGGTGCCGAACCAGTTCGACAACCCGGCCAACGTCGACATCCACCGTCGCACGACTGCGCAGGAGATCGTCAAGGACTTCCCCGACGGCATCGACTTCCTCATCACCGGCGTCGGCACCGGTGGCCACATCACGGGCGTCGCCGAGGTGCTGAAGAAGACCATGCCGAAGCTCAAGGCATTCGCCGTCGAGCCGGTGAAGTCGCAGCCGATCGCCGGCGGCACGCACAGTCCGCACAAGATCCAGGGGATCGGCACCGGCTTCATCCCGGGCAACCTGCATCGCGACGTCCTCGACGGCACCGTCGCGGTGTCGGAGGAGGACGCCTTCACCTATGCCGCTCGCGCGGCGAAGGAGGAAGGAATCTTCATCGGCACGTCGTCGGGTGCGTCGCTCGCCGCGGTGGCGCAGAAGCTTCCCGAGATTCCGAAGGGGAGCCGCGTGCTGACGTTCTGCTACGACACCGGCGAGCGCTATCTCTCGGTGGAGGGACTGTTCCCGGTGCCGGACGCCACGGTCGCGGGGATACCGTGAGGGTGCGGTAGAAGGGATGATGAAGGAAGCTGATGCGGTGGTAGCGGTCGCGAGCGCCGTCGCCGAAACTGGCGCGGCGCGCTGGTGAACGCATAAGCTGGGTCGTCGAACTCCAGCGCGTTCCTCGCTCATAAGAGTGCGGCGTGGCATCGACGCATCGCCGTGAATCGAAGTCTCGAACCGCCAACAGGAGGACGTGCGGCGCGCTGCGCTCTGCGGTCGTCCTGGCCGCGCTATGCGTGCTCGCGTTCGCCGTACCGCTGCCGCGCAATGCGATCGCGCAAGGCGTATCGACCGGCGCGATCCGTGGTACCGTTCGCACAGCGGTGGGCACCGCCGTCGACGGCGCACGGGTTCAGGTGCGCAACACGAGCACGGGGTTCAGCACGACGGCGCGAGTCGTGCGTGGCCGCTTCTTCGTCCAGGGCCTCGATGTCGGGGGGCCGTACGTCGTCGAGGTTCGACAGCTCGGATTTGCGGTGCAGCGGAGCGCGCCACTCGTCGTCACGCTCGGTGAGCCGCTCGAGCTTCGAATCGAACTGCGGCCGGCGGCGATCGAGCTCGAGGGGGTGAGCGTCATCGGTGCCGAGATGGCCCTCTCGGCCGGCGGTGGGACGGCGACCGTCATCCCCGACTCGTTGCTCCACCGTCTGCCGGCGGTGAACCGCAACTTCATCGACTTCGTCCCGCTCGCGCCGCAAGTCTCGACGAAGATCGGCTTCCAACGGAGTGGCCTCTCCGCGGCGGGCGCGAACCTGCGGTTCAACGCCTACCTGATCGACGGCGCCGACGAGCGCTTCGTGAACGGCAACGTGTCGGCCGCGAACAACCTGGGCAAGTCCATCCCGCTCGACGCGGTGAAGGAATACCAGGTGCTTCTCGCGCCGTACGACGTCCGCTACGGCGACTTCGCCGGCGCGCTCGTGAACACCGTCACGCGCTCGGGCACGAACGAGCTGCACGGCTCCGCGTTCGCGTACTGGCGCAACGACCGGTTGGCGCGAGGCGGCGACCTCGCACCGTCGGAGCCGTACGAGCGCTGGCAGTACGGCTTCTCGCTCGGCGGGCCGATCGTACGGGACCGCGTGCACTTCTTCGTCGCCCCCGAGCTGCAGCGGCTCACGTCGCCCTCGCCGGGCGCATATCTGGGTCAGCCGCCAGGTCAGCCGACGCCGGTGCCGGTCAGTACGGCTGACGTGGAGCGCTTCCAGGCGATCCTGCGTGCTCGCGGTCTCACACCGGGCAGCGGCGGGCTCGTCGAGGTGCGGAGCCCGCTGCGGAATCTCTTCGCCCGGATCGACGTCGCGCTGCCGTCGTGGCACAGCCGCATCATGGCGTATATGAATTCGGCACGGTCGGACAACACGACCTTCTCGCGCACGAGCGATGTGTTCGCGCTCTCCAGCTCCAGCTACGTCACTGCAGTCGCGCTGCGACTCACGTCGGTGCAGCTGCACAGCGAGGTGCCATGGGTCGCGGGTGGGCACAACGAGCTGCTGCTCTCGCACTCGACCGACGAGAGCGACCAGGTCCTCGACGCCCAGGAGCCCGTCGTGCGGGTGCGCGTCCCGGGGATCGGCGGCGGCGCCGTGTCGCTCCTCGCCGGCACGCCCGAGGCGGCACAGGGAAGATTCCGCCGATCGCGGTCGATCCGGGTGAAGGAGGAGCTCACCCTGCCGTGGAGCGCGCGAAACGTCCTCGTGCTCGGGGTCCTCGGCGATCGTTTCCTGGTGCGCAATGGTGGCGTCATCGGCGGCTACGGCTCGTGGACCTTCGCGAGCCTCGACGACTTCGAGCGAGGAACGGCCGAGCGCTACGATCTGCGCAAGGATCTAGGGGGTGCGAGCGCGCCGCTGCGCGGCGGGCAGTATTCGGCCTATATCGGGAACGACTGGCGCGCCCACGACGCGCTGTCGATCACCGCCGGCGTCAGAGCTGACATGCTCCAGATCGACGGACGCGCGCCGTACGACGCCACCGTCGATGGGATCTTCGGGCGCCGGACGGACGCGATGCCGCGACGGCGCGTGCACCTGTCTCCGCGCGCGGGTTTCATCTGGGACTTCCCGGGCCGAGCGGGGCACCGGCTGCGCGGCGGAATGGGAGTGTTCACCGGACGGCCGCCGCTCGCGTGGATCCAACCGGCCCTTGCGACGTATGGCGGCGGCAGCGGGGTGCTGCGCTGCGGACCTCGTCCCACCGATGCCGGCGCGCCGCCGGCGTTCCGTACCGACTACCGCGACCCTCCCACCGCGTGCGCAACCGGTCCCGATCTCACGTCGGCCCCCTTCGGCGATGTGGATCTCCTCGACGTGAATCTAAGGATGGCGCAGTCCCTCCGCGCCTCGCTCGCATACGAGCGGCGACTGCCGCTCGGCTTGCGTTCCACGAGCGAAGTCCTGGTGACGCAGTATCGCTCGGATTTCATGTTCGTGAATCTGAACCTCGTCGGACCGCAGTCCGTCGACCGCTTCGAACGCGTACTCTATGGGACGGTGGCGGCGAGTGGCGTGAGCGAGCCGGCGCTGCGCTCGACGCAATTCTCGGAAGTGATCGACCTCCGGAACACGTCGCGGAACCGCGCGTACCAGCTCTCGACGCGGCTCGAGCGGCGGTACGAGCAACGCGTCGCGGCGACGCTGTCGTACACCTATTCGCGGATGCGCGACGTCCAGTCGCCGAGCCGGGTGAATATCGCGGGGCAGGCCATCTGGGCCGACGCACGCGACGTCTCCGGCCGCCACGACGACATGACGCTGGGGATCTCGCTCAACGATCTGCCACACCGCGTCGTGGGCACCGTCACCTACACGGCGCCCTGGCGTCGGTGGACCACCGATGTCACGCTCTTCTACGTCGGTGAGTCGGGCGGTCCGTTCACGTTTCGGGCGAGGGGTGTCGGCGGACGGGGCGATCTCAACGTGGACGGCTCGAACGCCAACGATCCGATCTACGTCCCGCGCAGCGGGCTGGACACGGCGGAGATCCGCTTCAGCGGTCGCTCCGACTCCGTCGGGGCGGACAACTCCGTGAACGCGCAGGCGACGCGCGTGCGCGTGCAGCAGGATGCCTTCGAGGGCCTCATCGAGCGCACGTCGTGTCTACGGCGACAGCGCGGACGCATCCTCGAGCGGAACGGCTGCCGCGAGCCGTGGTCGCACACGACGATCGCCTCCGTGCGACAGCTCCTTCCCCTCGGCGGCCGCGCGCTGGAGGCGGAGCTTCACGTCTTCAACGTGCTGAACCTGCTGAACGGCGCGTGGGGCCGGTATCGCGTGGCCAATCCGCAGCTGCTCGAGCACGTCGGGCAGATCACGGGGCCCGCGGAGCTCGCGCAGCCGGTCTTCCGCTTCGACACGACGCGCCCCGCGTGGACGACGCTTCGGACCGAGTCCGCCTTCCAGCTGCAGGTCGCGATGCGTTATCGGTTCTGAGCGTCTGGCGTCCCCGGCATCAGATGCGATAGCGTCGCTTGAAATGAGCGAACCGCGGATCGCGCTGCAGGTCCTCGAACATCGGGCCCATGATGTACACTCGCACGGTGCTCTCGTCGACTGCCTTGTCGAGCCAGGCGAACGCCTCGTCGAAATTCCCCAGCCCCGCATACACGGCGGCGATGCCGAATGCACCGTGGCTGTTTTTCCGGCCCGACAGCAGCTCCGACAGGATGCGCTTCGCCTCGTCCTCGTGGCCGCCGCGAGCCAGCGCATAGCCGAGGAAGGCCAGGGCCGTTCTCGCGTCGCCCTCCATGGCCCAGCGGAACTCGGCGATCGCCTCCGGCCACATCCGCTTCGCCGCGTAGCACTGGCCTCGGATGACTCCGGCCACGCGTGCCGGTGGAGTCAGCGTCTTCAATGGCAGAAGCAGCTCCAGCGCTTCGTCGCAACGGCCGTTCGTCTGGAGCGCGAGCGCCAACTCCCGGATGGCCGACGCCGAGAACGGGTCGATCTCGACACCGGTTCGCGCCGCAGTCAACTGCTCGGCGCGTCGTCCGGTATACATGTACACTCGCGCCAACCCTTCATATGCGCGTGGCGCGCGCGGATCGAGCGCGATCGCCCGCTTCAGCGCCGCTTCCGCGCCGGCCCACTCCCGACGGGCTTCTCGTGCCCAGCCAAGCGCGACGTACGCCTCAGCCAGGGAGTCGTCGAGCGCGACGGCGGTGCGCGCCGCCCAATCGGCTTTCGCGAATGCCGCGCGCGAGTTGCCGGGAGCGCTGCCGGCAGTTTGCAGGTACGTGCGCGCCAGGCCGGCGTACGCGGCGGCGAAGCTCGAGTCGGCTGCGATGGCCCGATTGAAATAGTCGGCCGCCTGGACCTGACCGGCCGCGGTTCGCATCAAGCTCAGATCCATCCCTCGCAGGTACCACTCGTACGCTTCGATGCTCGGTGTACGGCGCCGCGTGACCGCGCCGCGCGCACTCCCCGCCGCCAGTCGCACGTCGAGCTCGCGGGCCACCGATCTGGAGATGTCGTCCTGCACGGCGAACACGTCACCCATCTCCCGATCGTACGTCTCCGACCACCGAGTCGAGCCGTCGCGCGCGTCGACCAGACGGGCCTGCAACCGGAGACGTGTGCCGGCCTTCTGCACGCCTCCCTCGAGC
Organism: Gemmatimonadaceae bacterium; assembly: GCA_045804245.1. Lineage (GTDB taxonomy): Bacteria > Gemmatimonadota > Gemmatimonadetes > Gemmatimonadales > Gemmatimonadaceae > AG11. Next base: position 5,481 of record JBJMNN010000260.1, read on the forward strand.
ACGTGCTTGACGTGGAGCGACTCCGCGATCTGTCGCACGTCCATGTGCTGATCTCTCAGCGCGAAGACCGACGTGCTCGGGATCACGCGTAGCTTGCCGGCTCGTGAGAGCGTCGAGATCAGCGCCTCCGTCATCCCGTCCGCGAGCGAGGCGTCCGCTGGATTCGTGCTGAGGTTCTTGAGCGGCAGCACGGCGATCGACAGTGTCGACGTCGCGGCCGGTGCCGCGCTGGCTGAGCGGTTGCTCGTCACGTGTCGCACGGCGAATGTCGCCGTGGTCAGCGCGATCGCGGCCAGGCCATACACCAGCGCCGGGCGCACGCGAGGGCGTGGCACCGCAGCGATCTGGGGCGGGGAGATGTCGTTGGTGGCAGCGACGCCAGGCGCGCCGTTGACGAGTGTATGCTCGGACGCTGGCGGATCGCTCGGTGGCGCGCCCCTCGATGACGTTGCCGGTGAGCGCGTCGCGGCGGTCCGGATCTCGTTCGCCAGCGCGATGACGGCCGGATCCGCTGGCGCATCCAGCTCCTCTCGAACGAGCGCCTCGTAGGCGCGGGCGTAGGAGAGCGCGCCGCTCGAGTCGCCCGCCGCCGCGAGCGCGCGCATGAGCGCGATGGCGCGGCGCGAGTCGAGCCGATCGAGCTCCGCGAGCGTCCGTCGACACGCGACCAGTGCGGCAAGGTCCCCCCGGCTCTCGGCCTCAGCGGCCAGTCGCTCGAGCGCAGTAGCATGTTCGGCGGCGATCCGCGCGCGCTCCGCCTCCACGCGTCGTTCGAACTGCGGCGCGTCGGGAAGATAGAACCCGTCGAGGAACGGGCCGCGATAGTGAGCGACGGCATCCCCATACGCGCCAGCGGACAACGCGCGCTCGAAGCGCCCGACGTCGCTGTCGACGACGCTCGGATCGAGGCTGAGAGTATCGGTGCCGCTCAGCGCGCCCTCGCCCAACGACAGGCGGACGCCGTAGAGGAGCTGATTGAGCGCGTGTTTGGCCCGCTCCTGGGTGGTCTCGGGCCAGAGGTCACCGACGAGTCGATCGCGCGTCAGTCCACGCTCGCCCGCAGCGGCAAGCAGCGCGAGCAGCGCCAATCGCCGACGCTGCATCTGCACCATCTGGCCGTCCGCCGCGATGAGGCGGAGTCCACCGAGCGCCTCCAGACGAAAGGCCACCGCGACTCCATGGAGACGTGAATCGCCCGACGCATCTCGGACGAGAACTCCACGTTACCACGCGCTCGGACCAGCGCAACCATCGACCGCCTGACGCGTGCGCCGACGTCGTGCTCGCCACGAACGGCTCGCCGAGGTGCGCAAGATCAGCCGTGGAGTGCAGATGACTCCGAGGTGATCCCCGAGTGACCAGCCCCGGTCAGCTTGCGCGATCGGAGGTGAGGACATGCATCGAATGAATCATCGGGCCACGAAGGCGATCATCATGCGCATCCACCGTACATCACGCCCCGCTTCCGAGCGTCCTCGGCCGCCCCGGGGCACTCGTCTATTCCTCAGCCTGGCGTTGCCGCTTGCCGCCGCCTGCACGAGCCTCGAACCGAACTCCTCGCGGGCGCACAACCTGGCGGCCGCCTCGCCGACCGAGCTCACTGGCCTGGCAGGCGCCAACGTCGACCCTACCCCCACCGTACTGGTCACCGACGACGCGGGTGCGCCCATCAAAGGCGCGTTGATATCGGTTGCCGTGGGCGGTGGAGGCGCGGTACGCGCCGACATGCAGGGGCGATACACCGCTGTGAACGGCCGAGCGTACCTCCCCTGGACCCTGGGGCGCACGCCAGGGGTCAATACGCTGAGCGTGGCGATCGATGGCGCCACGCCCATCGTGTTCACGGCCGTGGCCAGTCCGGGGCCGGTCGCGTCCATCTACATCGGTGGTGGGGGACAGATCGCCCTGCCTGGAGCGACGCTCCCGGAGCCACTGAGCGCCAGACTCGAGGACCGGTGGGGCAATCCAGTCCCTGGCAAAACGGTCACGTTCAGCGTGAGCACAGGCGCGGGGACGATCGACGCGGCCACGGCGGTGAGCGATGCGTCCGGGGTTGCGCGGTCGGGGCCATGGACGCTCGGCACCGGTACTGGCATGCAGCGGGTGCTCGTACAATCGGAACGGGTCGAGGCGATCGCGTTGGCGTTGAGCTACGTCTGCTCCGAACCCGTCCCGGGGTCGTGCGCGACGCCGATGGAGCTGGCGTTCTCACTCGGGAGCGATGCCCAGATCTATCGCATCCGGACGAACGGGACCGGTCTCACCCGGTTGACGAGTGGAGGGCGAAACTACGCACCGGCCTGGTCACCCGATGGACGCCGGATCGCCTTCCTCCACGATGACGACGAGACGCTCTCGTACGGCGACGTCTGGTTGATGGATGCCGATGGATCCAATCTCGAGCGGCGCACGAGCGGCGGCTTCTACGAATCCGTCGACTGGTCGCCGGACGGGACGCGGCTCGCGATAAGCGACTATGGCGACGAAGAGTTCTTCAAGAGCGTGTTCGTCCTCGCCGCCGTGGGGAACGGACCGCTCACGCCGATCGCGACATTCGCCCGCAATCCCGTCTGGTCACCGGACGGCCAGCGCATCGCCTTCATCCGAGGGGGCGGGGACGATGGGATGCTGTGGGTCATGAACGCCGACGGCACCGGTGAGCGAGCGCTCACTCAGGGCGGTTCGATCCAGGGGAGATTGTCGTGGTCGCCCGACGGCCTCGGCGTCGCGTTCACGGACGACGGAAAGGTCTACATCGCCAACGCCGACGGCTCCGGTATCCGAGCGATCCCCTCCACCCGCGACGTGAAGGACGCCCACATGTCGCCCGATGGCCAGTGGCTCGCCGTCCTGGTGTACGAAGATCCGATCGTCGGCCCGCGAAACCCCGGGGCAACCGGGTTCATGCCGGTCGCCGGTGGGACTCCCGCCGTGCTGATGCCGGACGCGTATGGAGCGGCGTGGCGGCCGTGAGAGGGTAGGGCGCCATCGTCCAGCCGAGGGCGGTCAGTCGCCGCCCACAGGTGATCCAAGCCGATGTCTACGGCGCCTCTGGCGCCCATAACCGCAGGAGAATTCTCGATGCGCTTCACGCGAACCGCGTTTCGGCTCTGCATGGTGTCGTCGCTCGTGGCCGGCCTCGCCTGCGATCAGGCTGCGGACCGAGCCACCGCACCCGCCGGCAGCCGTGCGACCATCCCGCTTTCTCCCCAACTCGGCGCTGCCGCGACGCTCGTGCACGTCGCGAGCGTGGAGCAGCTCTACGCCACGGTGAATGCTCCCGCGAATGCAGGGGCCGCGCTCCTCCTGGCGCCCGGCACCTATGTGCTCTCGGCGACGGATTCCGCCGGTGTCGCGCGCCCGAAAGGCGGGCGACTGGAATTGCAGTCGGACATGTCGCTGTACGGCGTCGCGGACGACCGAGACGCCGTCGTGATCGATGCGACGGCGCTTCCCGCCGCGTCGGTGAGCGTTCCGCCACCGCTCAACCGCACGGCCCCGGTGCGGATCGGACGAGGCACCAACACGATCGAATGGCTGACCATTCTGGCACACCCGACGGCGGCGGGAGGCATTGCAGCGGACCTCCCGGGCACGGCGAGCACACGGATCAGAGTGGCCCATGTCGTCTCGGGCGGAAGCGCCCGCGGCGTCGACGTCAGGAACGTGGGCGCGGCCAACGCCGGACGTCGGATCGATGCCGAGATCGTCGACAACGAGTTCTCTGGTCCGGTGCAGGTGATCGGGATGAGCGAAGGTATCCGGTTGGTCAACTTCGTCGGGGCAAACGGCGGCCACATCGTCGCGACACTGAGCGGTAATCGAACGCACGGTTTTCAGCTCGGCTGCATCGTCGCGAACAATCGCTCGAGCAACGCCGTCGTGGAGGTACGGTCGTCTGGCGACCGATTCTTCGCGAATGCTCTTGGGTGCTTGATCGCGGGCGGCCTCAGCCAGGCTACGGTCGGTGTCGCGAACTCGAACTCCACCACGTTCGAGGCGCACGGCTCCCAATTCGTCTACGACACCGCCGCGGTGCCCGGCGGGGAGAAAGGGGGGATCCTCGTCATCGGCGGTCTGTCGACGATCCTGCCGAATGTCGCGTCCTACAACACGGTGTCAGTCGCGCTGTGGGGATCGAAGATCTCGGGCAACAAGGGCGTCAATTTCGAAGCGTTCGGCGCGCGCAACGCGGCTCTCTCTGGAATCGCCGGTACGAACAACCACGTGACGGTCTCGCTCAACGGCGTGAGCAAGAAGATCGACGTCGATACGACGGCGAGTCTGCCCGCCGACCCGGCCGGCACGAACACGGTAGGGGTGATCCGCTGATCTCGGACACGCCGATAACGGTACGTCGTGGTAGTGTATCTCCGGGGGATCGGCCGATCGGCCGCGGTACGCAATCTCACGGAGTCTTCAATGCGTCAACGCCTCACCATGCTCACCCTCGGCGTGCGTGACATCGCCCGCGCACGCCGCTTCTACGAAGAAGGACTCGGCTGGCACCGCGACGCGGGCCAGGACGACATCGCGATGTACCAGAGTGGCGGGATGGTGTTCGCCCTCTACGAGTGGCCCAAGCTCGCCGAGGACGCGGGCGTGAGCGACGAAGGCAGCGGCTTCCGCGGCGTCACGCTCGCGTACAACGCGCGCTCGAAGGAGGAGGTGCACGCCGTCCTCGACGAGGCCCGCGCCGCCGGCGCGCGGATCATGATCGAACCGCGCGACACCTTCTGGGGCGGCTACGACGCCTACTTCGCCGACCCCGATGGCCACCTGTGGGAAGTGGCGTGGAATCCGTACTGGACGATGGATGAGGAGGGGAACGTGAGGCTCGCCTAGACGCGGGTTCGCTAGTCCGCGGACCCGCGGACCCGCGTCCGTTAGAAATCATCCGCCTCTCGATACGCCTGGATGAGCGCCAGCTCGCCTTCCTTTCCCGGCAGCGACTTGCCGTGCTCCATGCCGAGCAGCCCCGTGTAGCCCTTGTCGTGGATGAACTTGAACACGTTCCGGTAGTTCACCTCGCCCGTGCCTGGCTCCTTCCGCCCCGGCGTGTCCCCCGTCTGGATGTAGGCGACTTCGTCGAAGCACCGGTCGAAGTTGTAGATCAGATGCCCCTCGTTGATCTGCGAGTGGTAGAGATCGTACAGCATCTTGCACGACGGGCTGCGCACCGCCTTGACGAACATGTACAGCTCGTCGTTCGAGTGGATCAGGAAGCCCGGATGGTTCTCCGTCACGTTGAGGGGCTCGAACACCATCACCAGCCCGTGCGGCTCGAGGAGCTCGCACGCGCGACGGACGTTGTCGATCACGTTCGCGATCTGATAGCCGCGCGGCAGCTTCGGGTCCATCATCCCGACGAGCGACGTCATCCACTTCGCGTTCACCCGCTTCGCGCACTCGATCGAGCTCCGCACCTCGGCGAGGAACGCATCGCGCTCCTCAGGCTTGCCGGTCGTCAACGAGCCGTTCGCCTTGAAGCCGGTCTGCCCGTTGTTGAGGATGATCCCCATCGTCATCCCCAGCCGAGTCATCTCGCGCGCGATCGCCTCCTGCTCGGCGACGGGCCGCCCCTTCATGCGGTTGTCCTCCATCGCCGTGAACCCCTGGTCGTGCGCGAACTTCAGCTCGTCGACCACGCCACCAGGCGCATGGTTGGAGAACTGCCCCGCATCGAACGCGTAGCGCAGCTTGAACGGCTTCGGCGCCGATGTCGCTCGCGCACCCGACGTGCCCGCCGCACGGGCGACGACTTCCGGCACCATCGACACCGCCGCCGCAGCCGCCGTTGCCTTCACGAAC